>CAIXOY010000694.1 GCA_903921135.1 uncultured Gammaproteobacteria bacterium | reverse complement strand
GACCGCGGTGTCGCAGCGCCAGCAGCAGCCGTTCACCACCTGCTCGTTGGCGAGGACGGTCTGGTCCTTGGGGCACCAGTTCACGGCCGAGACTTTCTTGTAGGCGAGGCCTTTCTCGTACAGGCGCGTGAAGAACCACTGCTCCCAGCGGTAGTAGGAGGGCTGGCAGGTGGCGAGCTCGCGGGACCAGTCATACGCGAAGCCGAGTCGCTTCAGCTGGCTGCGCATGTAGTCGATGTTGGCGTAGGTCCAGCGCGCCGGCGCCGTGTTGTTCTGGATGGCGGCGTTCTCGGCGGGCAGGCCGAAAGCATCCCAGCCCATGGGCTGCAGCACGTTCTTGCCCGTCATGCGGTGATAGCGCGCGATCACATCGCCCAGCGTGTAGTTGCGCACGTGCCCCATGTGCAGCTTGCCGCTGGGGTAGGGGAACATCGAGAGGCAGTAGAACTTCTCCCGCGAGGGGTCCGCTTGGACCTCGAAGGCGCGGGTGTCCTGCCAGAAGGCTTGCGCCTCGGCCTCGATGCGGTCGGCTTGGTAGAGCTCTTCCATGGAAAGGGTGCGGCTCCGGGTAAAAGCCGGAGGATACCCCAGCGCGTCAGACCCTCGAAACCGGATCGGGCGCCATTACTCCAGTACGCGCGGATCGCGCCGCAGTTCGCGCCGCGCCATCGCTTCCCACAGGAAGGGGAAACCGTTGCCGTCGGTCATGGCGCCCATGGCAGCGGCGGTCTCGGGCACCACCCGTTTTCCGTCACCGAGTTGCTCCACCCGCCACGCGATCCGGCAGCGCCACTCCAGCGTGAGCGCGCGCAAATGCGCCTGACGGATATCGCGCGCCACCAGGAATACGCCGTGGTTCGCGAGCAGCGCCCACTTGTGGTCACCGAGGGCTTCCACCGCCGCGCGCCCCGAGGCGTCGTCGTTCACGGTGCCGCGGTACTCGTCGTAGATGGCGGGGTCGGTGTCGACCAGCGAGGAGGTCTGGTCGTAGATGGGCGGTACGCGCTTGCAGGCGGCCCATACCGAGCCCCACTCGGGATGGTTGTGGATGACGATGCGCACGTCGTGACGCAGGGCGTGCATGTCGCGGTGCACATTGATCGCAGGGGTCACGTTCCACTGGCCTTCGATGATGCGGCCCTCGGTGTCGATGCGCAGGATGTCCGAGGCGCAGACCTCGTCCCACGCGAGTTCCCAGGGATTCACCAGCATCGTGCCATCGTCCATGCGGTAGGTGATGTGGCCGGCGATGTGGTCGTTGTAGCCCTCGGCGAAGAGCACGCGGCAGAGCAGCGCCACCTCCTGCTGCGGTGTCAGCGCGGGCAGGATCGGGTAGCGGCCCGGGTTCGGGATCAGCGGCGAAAGGCGTGCCCAGTTCAGTGTCGGGTCGTTCGGATTCGCGGACATGGCGGTTTCCCGTGTGCGTTGCGTATGGGTATCAGGTTCAGAGTACGTCGTTCAGCAGCGCCATGCTCTCGCGCGTGGCGTTTTCGCGCAGTGCGCCCATGCGGATGCGGCGGAAGAGCAGGTCCTCGGCGTTGCGTGCCTGCTCGTGGCGCAGGCCCCAGGCGAGTGCGGCGAGCGTGCAGGGCATCTCCGCGTGCACGGGCGCGGCGAGCGCGGGTTCCTCGCGCATCCACGCTTGCAGCACGACGGCCTCGGAGCCGTAGACCTCGAGCCATTCCTCGGCGGGCCATTCGGCGCTCTTGCGGTCCACGGCGCCGAAGATCTGCAGCGCTTCGGTGCGGCAGGGCGGGGCCTTCAGTCCGGCTGCGCGCAGGGCCTCGTCCAGTCCGTCCTCGGCCATCTTGCGATAGGTGGTCCATTTCCCGCCCATCACGCTGACAAGGCCGTGCGGCCCGGTTTCCACCACGTGCTCGCGGCTGATCTTCTTGCTGGCCACGCCGTCGGTGCCCTCGGGGTGCACCAGCGGGCGTTGCCCCGCAAAAGACGCGAGCACATCGCTGCGTTGCGGGACGCGCTGCAGGTAGCGCCCCGCGTTGGCGAGGATGAAGTCGATTTCCTCTTCCGTGGGTTGCGGGTCGAGCTCGGCGCGCGGCATGGGCGTGTCGGTGGTGCCCACCAGCGTGTGCCCGTGCCAGGGAATCACGAAGAGCACGCGGCCGTCGTCGGTGTGCGGCACCATGATCGCGTGCTCGCTCGGCTGGAAGGAGCGGTCGAGCACCACATGCACGCCCTGCGCCGGTTCGATCAGTGGTACCGCACGCGTGCTTTCCAGCGAGCGGATGCTGTCGGCGAAGATCCCGGTGCAGTTGATCACAGCGCGGGCACGGACGGTGAACGCCGCGCCGCTCTCGTCGTCCTGTACGCGTGCGCCACGGACGCGCGTGTTCTCGATCAGCAACTCGTCCACGCGCAGCCCCGTGGCCGCAGCCGCACCGCAGGCCACTGCCGTGCGCATCAGGCTGATCGCCATGCGCGCGTCATCGAACTGCCCGTCGAAATACTCGACTCCCCCGCGAAGGCCATCGAGGTGGGCATTCGGGATCCGTTCGAGCACTTCTTCACGGTCGAGGAAACGGCTGGGCTTCAGGTTGAGCCGCCCGGCGAGTGCGTCATAGAGCAGCATGCCGGTGCCGTAAAAAGGCCCTTCCCACCACTGGTAACTGGGCACCACGAAGGCGAGCGGGTGCACCAGATGCGGGGCGTTGCGGTGCAGCAGGCCGCGCTCGTGCAGCGCCTCGCGGACCAGGCCGAACTCCATCTGTTCGAGGTAGCGCACGCCGCCGTGCACGAGTTTGGTGCTGCGGCTGCTGGTGCACTTGGCCCAGTCGTGGGCCTCGACGATGGCCGTGGAGAGCCCGCGGCTTGCCGCGTCCACCGCCACGCCCAGACCGGTGGCGCCGCCGCCGATGACCAGCACATCGAAGTCGGTGGAACGCAGCCGTTTGAGCACCGCTTCGCGTGCCTCGGCTCCCGCCCGGCGAGCCTCGCGCAGGATGCGGACGGCCGATGCATTCCACGTTGTCATCGTCTGCTCCGCTCAGCCGTCTTCAGGGCTCGCGGCACCTGGCCGCGCGAGCACTGCGAGCAGCATCAGCACGCACAGTGCCATCACGGGCCAGTAGCCGAGCTGGGTGTAGGGCGTGCTGCCCGTGCGCGGCTGCACCTCTCCGCGTACGACCTCACGGCTGAACTGCCCGCCGCGTACCGTCACCGTGCCGCGGTGGTCGATCAGCGCAGAGACGCCATCGTTGGTGGCGCGCAGCAGATCGCGGCTGTTCTCGAGCGCGCGCATGCGCGCCATCTCCAGGTGCTGCAGCGGCCCCAGCGAAGCGCCGAACCAGGTGTCGTTGCTCACGGTGAGCAGGAGCCCTGCACCCGCCGCGCCCCGACGCACCAGCTCCGGATACACGATCTCGTAGCAGATGGACGGCGCGATGGTGGTGCCGGCACCCGCGAGCAGCGTCTGTTCCGCCGGGCCTGCGGTGAAACTCGACATCGGCAGATCGAAAAACGCGATCAGGCCGCGCAGCGCACTCTCCAGCGGCACGTACTCGCCGAAAGGCACCAGATGTCGCTTGTGATAGACGCCCGTTTCCGAGCCCAGTGCCGCCACGCTGTTGTAAGCCACGTAACCCCGCTTCTGCGCGGGATCTTCCTGACGGCTCGGGAGGCCGAGCAGCAGCGTACTGCCCGAGGTTGCAGCGCGAGCGGCTTGCGTCGACAGGAAGTCCGTGACGGTGTCGAAGTACGCGGGCACGGAGGACTCCGGCCACACCACCAGATCGCTGCCCCACACGGGTTCGCTCAGGCCCGCGTAGATGCCGAGGGTGTTCTCCAGGTGGTCCGGCTCCCATTTGAGGAGTTGCGGGATGTTGCCCTGCACCAATGCCACCGAGAGCGGTGTGCCCGAGGGCGTACTCCATTCGATGCGCGCAAGCGGCCAGGCCGCCACCCAGAGCGCCGCGACCAGCGCCAGCGTGGCGCCGCGCGCCAGAGGCTCTCCGGGCGCGGGGCGTGACAGCAACCACACCGAGGCAGCGGCGCTGAAAGCGAGCAGCAGGCCGATGCCATACACCCCCACCACGGGCGCCCAGCCCGCAAGCGGGCCATCCATCTGGCTGTAGCCCGAGAGCAGCCACGGGAAGCCGGTCAGCACCCACTCCCGCGACCACTCCACCAGCACCCACATCGCAGGGAATCCGAGCAGCACGCCGCCACGCCGGGGCCGCAGAAGGCGTGCCCAGGCCCACATCCCGAATGCCGTGAACAGCGCGAGCCCCGCGCAAAAAAGGAAGGTCAGCCCCGCTGCCAGTGGCACCGGTGCATCGCCGTAACGGTGGATGCTGACGAAGATCCAGGACGTGCCCGTGCCGAAAGCGCCGAGTCCGAAGAGCCAACCCCGCCACGCGGCCTGCGTTGCGGTGCCCTTCAGGCAGGTGACAAGCAGAACAGCCAGTGCCAGCGGTGCGATCGGCCACCAGCCCACAGGCGCCAGCGACAGCGGCAGCGCCGCGCCCGAGACGAGCGCCGCGGCCTGCGCCGCCAGCCCGGCGCGCTGGAAACGCCTCATCCGCCCGAGGCGCCGGGGTCCAGGTTGAGCCGCAGCAGGTGGATCTGGCGGCTGTCGGCGTTCAGTACCTTGAACTGGAAGCCCTCGATTTCGGCCACCTCGTTGCGCCGCGGCAGGTGCCCGAAGGCCTGCATCACGATGCCGCCGATGGTGTCGAACTCCTCGTCGCTCAGTTGCGCGTCGAAATGCTCGTTGAATTCCTCGATGGGCGTGAGCGCCTTCACGAGGTAGTCGTTTTCGGAGAGTTTCTTAATGAAAGTGTCCTGCTCGCGGTCGTGCTCGTCTTCGATATCACCGACGATTTCCTCCAGCACATCCTCGATGGTCACCAGCCCTGCCACGCCGCCGTACTCGTCGATCACGATGGCGATGTGGTTGCGGTTCTCGCGGAATTCCCGCAGCAGCACGTTCAGGCGTTTGCTT
>CAIXOY010000693.1 GCA_903921135.1 uncultured Gammaproteobacteria bacterium | reverse complement strand
GGGCACGTTCGAGATCACCGTGCTGAACGCCGGGAAGCGGCTGCCCAGCCCCAGCACGGTCGCGAGTGCCATCGGGCCCTGCGTGAGGATGGTGTAGAGCTCCACTTCGCGGCGGCTCATGCCCGAGAGCTGCTTCTTGCCCGCCCGCATCGAGCTCTGTATCGCACGCAGCCGCGCCACGGGATCCTCGATCTGCGTCGCCAGATCCGCGGTGATGAAGCCGATCGCGTTCGAGGAATCCACATCGCCTTCTTCGCGCAACGAGATCGGCGCCATGGCCTTCAGCGATTGCTCGGGCAGGTCACCCTCGGCAAGCAGATGCCGGCGCAGCGCGCCCGCGCACATTGCCAGCACCGCATCGTTCAGCGTGCCATCGAAGGCCTTGGCCACCGCGCGCACGCGATCGAAAGGCCAGGACTGCGCGACGAAACGCCGCGCGCCGCTCACCGTGGTGTTGAAGTGCGTGCGCGGCACCTGCCGCCACGGCACCGAGAGCGCACCGCCGCGCCCGAACCACACATCGGTGTAGCGCCGCAGCGCGCCGGCCACGTTGCCGGCCGCGTCGAATTGCTGCTTGAGGAGTTCGGCAACGGCCTGCAGATCGGCGTGGGCCGGCGCCTCATGGCGGCCGCCTCGGCGACCGCCGGCCGTGAGCCGCGCCTTGTAGGCATCCATGGCCTCGCGGGAGAAGGGCGAGACCGCGCTGCGCTCACGCGGGTTCTCCGAGAGCATGCTGTTGGTGAGATGCATCGCGCCCACGCCGTCGATGGCGCAGTGGTGTGCCTTGATGTAGGTGGCGAACTGCCGCTTCTGCAGGCCCTCGATCAGGTGCATCTCCCAGAGGGGGCGCGAGCGGTCGAGCAGCGTGCTGTGCAGCCGCGACACCAGCGAGAACAGCTCGCGGTAACGCCCCGGGCCGGGCAGCGCGGAATGGCGCACGTGATAGTCGAGGTCGAGCTGGTCGTCGTGCTCCCAGCCCACGGGCCCGGCCGCACCGAGCGGGCCCATGCGCAGGCGCTCGCCGAACGGGCGGCGCATCTCACACTCCTGGCGCAGCAGATCGCCCAATTCCTGCAGGAAGTCCTGCTCGTTCACGCCGCGGGGCAAGGTGTAGAGGTTCACGCCGCCCACGTGCATGGGCGTCTCGCGCGTCTCGTTCAGCAGGAAGAAAGCATCCGTGACCGGCATCCTGCGCATGGTGTGCTCCTTCGCTCAGGGCGTGTTGGCGTGCAGGTATTCGAGCAGGCGATCGACTTCGGCGGCGGTGTTGTACTGCGCGAACCCCACACGTACGCCGCCCTCGTGCTCGCGGCCCAGCTTGCGGTAGGCCTCGACGGCGTAATTGTTGCCGCTCCAGACGAAGATGTTCTGCGCGGCCAGTGCCTGCGCAATGGTGGCAGGCGAGACGGACTCACGGATGAACGAGACCGTGGGCACGCGCCGCTGCAAACGGGCCTGGTCGGTGATGCCGAGCACGCGCACATCGGCCAAGGTGGCGAGACCATCCAGCAGGCGGCGCACCAGCGCGTCTTCATGGCCCTTCAGCGCGCAGTAGCCCGCCTCGATGGCTTTGCGGCGGCCGGGGCCGGCGGGGTCTCCCATGGTGCGGCCGAGCCACGCGAAGTGCTCCACCGCGGCGGTGGTACCGGCCATGCATTCGCGGCTCAGGGTGCCGGTCTCGAACTTGTGGGGCAGCTCGTCGCCCGCAGGGCGCACGCGGTAGGCCACCAGGCGCTCGAGGTGCTCGCGCTTGCCCCAGAGAATGCCCTGGTGCGGGCCGTAGAACTTGTAGGCCGAGCAGACGAGGAAATCGCAGCCGAGCGCCTGCACGTCGATCGGAATGTGCGGCGCGGTCTGCACGGCATCCACGTACACCAGCGCGCCCGCGGGCTTCGCCAGCGCGACCACGCCGGGAATATCGGTGAGCGAGCCGATCACGTTGCTCGCGTGGGTGACGGCGATCAGACGGGTGCGGGGGTTGATCAGCGCCGCAAGTTCGGCGAGGTCGAACTCGAAGGTGTCGATGTTCCAGTCCCACCAGCGCACGGTGAGGCCGTGGTCTTCGGCCATCATCAGCCAGGGGCTAACGTTGGCCTCGTGGTCCATGCGGCTCACGATGATCTCGTCGCCGGCCGCGAATTCACGCCCGAGCGATCGCGAGATGCTGAAGTTGAGCGAGGTGGCGTTCTGGCCGAAGACGATCTCGCCGGCGTCGTTGGCATTCAGGAAGTCGCGCATCGCCTCGTGAGCGGCATCGACCACCTCGACCGCGAGGCGCGTGGTGCTGAAGAAACCGCCCAGGTTGGCGTTGGTGCGGATCAGGCAATCCGATACGGCATCGACCACCGACT
>CAIXOY010000692.1 GCA_903921135.1 uncultured Gammaproteobacteria bacterium | reverse complement strand
TCGATCGCGGCGAGCAGGAAACCGAAGGGCCGCGTGTCGCCGCCGTCTTCCTCCATGGCGCGGCGGATCGCCTCGGCGCCCATTTCGGCGTGGGTGCGCATGATCTTCCACTCGGCATCATCGAGCGCGCCGGGCTTCAGGAGGATGTTGTCGGGGATGCCCACCTTGCCGATATCGTGCAGGGGTGCCGCCATGGTGATGAAGCGGATGCCGTCGGGCGTGAGCACGGCGGGATGGCGGCCGCGTGCGGCCAGGTGCTCGCAGAGGACGCGCACATAGCCCTGCGTGCGCAGGATGTGATTGCCCGTCTCGTTGTCGCGGGTGGAGGCGAGGCTGGCGAGGGCGCGCAGGGAGACGTCCTGCAGGCGCTGGTTTTCATCCCGGCGCAGCGCCACCTGCGATTCGAGCCAGACGTTCTCGTCGTGCATGCGGTCACGGGCGCGCTTCAGCTCGAGTTGGGCGCGAACCCGGGCGTGCATGATCGCGGGGCGCACGGGCTTGGTGATGTAGTCGGCAGCGCCGAGTTCAAGCCCCTTGCGCTCGTCCTCGGTGGCATCGAGCGCGGTCACGAAGATCACGGGAATGTCACGGGTGGCAGGATCGGCACGCAGGCGCTGGATGACCTCGTAGCCGTCCATGTCCTGCATCATCACATCGAGGAGGATCAGATCCGGGCGCGGCTCGCTCGCGACGACGTTGAGCGCACGGGTGCCGGAGTTCGCGACACGGACACGGTAGAAGGGCTGCAGCAGCTCGCCGAGCACCGAGAGGTTCTCGGGCGTGTCGTCGACGAGCAGCACCACAGGCCGTGGTGCCGCCGGCGCGGCGGGAGTCGCATTGCTCATGGGTGACAGTCCGTTGATCGCGTGGGGCATTGTGCTGTCTGCGGGCTGCCATTTTCAAACCCGTATGTGCAAACACGTACGGGGATATGCCCGCCGGATCAGTACAGGGGATAGGCGCGGTAATCCGGGGCAAGCGCCACGCGCAGCTGCTCGCCGATTGTGCTGCCCCTGAGCGAGGCGCTGTCGACGACGGGTGGGGCGTGCCGGTCGAAGGCACCGGGGGCGACGGGGCCGTGCAGCAGCGCATCGAGGGTGGATGCATCGGCAAGGGCACTGCGGGGCCGGTGATGCCCGGAGGCCAGAAGCTCAACCCGTGCCGACACCGCGGGCAAGCCGAAACGCCGCTCCAGATCTGCCAGCCGCGGCAGAAGGCCCTCGATGGGCACGATCTCGATCTCGCGTCCGCGCTCGAGGTCCATCCACTGCGCCCGGACATGGGGGTTCTGGCGCCCGACCGGCGTCACCGCCATCCACGCAACGAAGTCGGCAAAACTGTAGGGCGCTGCCACATCCTGAACGCCCTTCCACGCGAGGACCTGCCGGCTGACACGGGCTCCCCAGAAATCCGGCCGCTCCAGCAC
This sequence comes from uncultured Gammaproteobacteria bacterium, assembly GCA_903921135.1. Classification (GTDB taxonomy): domain Bacteria; phylum Pseudomonadota; class Gammaproteobacteria; order Pseudomonadales; family UBA5518; genus UBA5518. The sequence continues at coordinate 1,113 of CAIXOY010000692.1, read as the reverse complement.
CACGCCGCGCCGTGTGGCCAGAAACGCGCTGAAGGCACGCGCCGCCGGATCACGCACGAACTTGATCACAGGGCCGCCGGCGGCGAGCGCACGCCGGCAGTTGAACCGATACCCGGGCCGCTGGCAGTACACGCCGAACTGGTAGGCATGGATCCCCAGACCGGCGTAACGGGCCGCGGCATCGGGGCCTCCGTCACGCAACTGCGGCGAGCCGATCTGCGCGAAGAACCACTGCGCGAGCGCGGTCGAGGCCGCCTTGTGGGACCAGAGCAGGAGAAACGGGAATTCAGGCGCCCAGAGCGGGGGGCGCTGACCAAAACGCGCAGGCAGCAGCGCACGCAGGTTGGCCAGCAAGCCCACCCTCACCGGGCCTTCCCTGCCCGCATCTCAGGTCCACCCCTCGATGGCGGCGAGCGCGTCGATAAGGTCTTGAGCGGAGGCTGGCGGGGGCGCTGTCCACGGCAGGCTCGGGTCAGGCAGTGCTTCGCGGAACAGCACGCCGTCGGGCCGCCCCATGTAGCTGCGGGCGATGAAGGCGTAGGCGTCGAGATTGTCCTCGACCATCCGCAGACGCTCCGCCGGCGCGATGAAACCGCCGCCCTTGAGCTGCCCGGGGCGGGCGGCGATGGCGTTGATCAGGCGCTTTCGCACCGGCTGGGACAAGCGCGCATGCTGGAGCGCATCGATCAGCGCGATCTCCCGCTCGCCCGGCGAGACGTTGAACTCGTTCACACCGGCGCCCACCGCGACCGCGAGCTCGGGGAAGCCGATGGTTCGCAGCAGATCGGCCACGATGCTCGGCTGGTTCTGTTCGCGTTCATAGGGGCGTACGAGCAAGCGCTCGGCACCGAAGATCTCTGCCCAGTCCTGCAGGAGCTTGCGGTAATCGCCCTTGTGCGGACGGCCCCGCTGCCAGGCGATGTACCCGTCGAAACCCAGCGGCCACGGCGGGTTGGGCGTCATGCGCACACCCTGGCTGTAGCACGAGGCCCACCAGTGATCGTGGCGGCGCAGATAGACCACGACGCGCACGTCCCAGCCGGCCAGAAAATCTTTCACACGCCCGATATCGCCCCGGTTGGTGAAAACCTCGGAGCTGAGGATGACGCTGTG
>CAIXOY010000691.1 GCA_903921135.1 uncultured Gammaproteobacteria bacterium | reverse complement strand
GTTCACCGCCGCGATCACGGGCTTGGGCATCTGCTGGATCTGTGCGATCCAGTGCCGGCCGTAGGTGAGCTCCGGCAGCTTGTTGCGGGCGGAGAAGTCGACGGTGCGCAGGTCGATGCCGGAACAAAAGCCCCTGTCGCCCACGGCGGTGATCACCACCGCGCGCACCGCCGGATCGTCGCCCAGACGACGCCACTCGCCCTCCCAGGCTTCCAGCATCGGCAGGGTCAGCGCGTTCAGCGCCGCGGGGCGGTTCAGCGTTACGACCGCGACCGCACCTTTCATTTCAACCAGATATTCAGCTTCCGCCATGACTCTCTCCTTGGTGTGCTTGTTGGGTAATAGTGGTGCGCAGGCCACGCCGCATCGTCGCGGTCAGCCCCGCTGACGTTGCATGTTGCGCGTGGGTGGTCTAGTGAAGTGCTGATCAAGTTCCGACTATGCACAACGCCGTCGTCGCTTCCCTCTGAAGTGGGGGATATACAAGACATCATGTATTGACCTGCCGCACCTCAAGAGACGCGGGTTACGCTTGGGGTTTGTTCAACCGTCGGCACAGAGCCGCAATTGAGGGGGCAGGTCATGAAGGAGTTTAGCAAGTACGTGGGGCTGGATGTGCACAAGGAGACGATCGCGGTGTCGATAGCGGAGGCAGGCGGAGGCGAGGTGCGCTACTTCGGGGAGATCGCCAATACCTCAGAGGCGGTGGCCAAGCTGGCCCGGCAACTCAAGAAGGGGGATGCGCGGCTGTCGTTTTGCTATGAGGCGGGGGCGTGCGGTTACGGGGTATACCGGCAGTTGCGGGAATTGAAGCACGAGTGCCTGGTGGTGGCCCCCTCGCTGATTCCGAGGAAAGCGGGAGATCGAGTCAAGACCGACCGGCGCGATAGCCTGTCCTTGGCGCGGCTGCACCGGGCGCACGAGTTGACCGCGGTGTGGGTGCCCGATGGGGCGCAGGAGGCGCTGCGCGATCTGACGCGGGCCAGAGAGGACATGAAGCATTTGCAGCGCCAGTCCCGGCAGCGGCTGCTGGGGTTTCTGTTGCGCCATGGCCAGCGCTATAGCGGAAAGAGCCACTGGACGCAGGCCCATGCGCGCTGGCTGGAGACGGTCAAGCTGGAGCACCCGGTACAGCAAATCGTCTTCCAGGAGTACGTCGATACGGTGAGGGCGTTGACCCAACGCGTCGGCGCGTTCGATCAGCACATCGAGCGTGCATCCAACGAATCGGTGTTCTGGCCGGTGATCCAGGCTTTGATGGCCTTACGCGGGGTGAGTCTGCTGAGCGCGACGACGGTGGTGGCCGAGATCGGCGACTTGAGGCGCTTTGCCGGTGCGCCGCAACTGATGGCGTACCTGGGCGTGGTGCCCAGCGAACACTCCAGCGGCGGCAAACGAAGCCGTGGGGGTATCACCAAGACCGGCAACGGGCACGTGCGCCGGGTGCTGGTGGAGGCGGCCTGGACGTACCGTCACCCGGCCCGAAAGACTGCCGTATTGCAACGGCGCGCCGAGCGAGCGCCCGAAGCCATCCAGGATATTGCCTGGAAAGCGCAGATGCGCTTATGCGGGCGTTACCGGCGCCTGGAGGGCAAAGGCAAGCTCAAGGTGCAAGTGTGCACAGCCATCGCGCGCGAGTTGGCCGGCTTCATCTGGGCCATTGGACAAGCCGTGCCACCAGTCACGGCCCAAGCATCGATATAGGAGGCGTCATGACAGTGAAGGTGAAGTGTGTGGGCAGCAGAATGGACAACGGTGGGAGAACCCTCGAGCCCCCTATGAGGCATCCGGCAACGCGATGATCCTCGCTACAAGACCCAGGCAGCTCCCCGACGAATCGGTTGTCATGCGGTAACCAACCCGCGCATATCAGACTGATCAACCGTCGGTTTGCTGTCCGTTCTGCTCCCCACACACTGCACCATGAAATAACGAAAAGAGAAATATCCGTTCGATATTTGACAGATCAATACATATCAGGGGGCTTG
>CAIXOY010000690.1 GCA_903921135.1 uncultured Gammaproteobacteria bacterium | reverse complement strand
GGTTTTCGAACGGACGTGGCAACGGTCTATTCCCCGAGACCTGATGTAGTCGCACCGGGCAGTGCAGGTAGTCCGGGTACGCTCCCCGTCAAGCAGACGAGACCAAACAGTGAAGACACACGCAAGAGTGGTGGTGATCGGTGGCGGTATCGTTGGCTGCAGTGTGCTTTACCACCTGACCAAGCTCGGCTGGAAGGACGTAGTGCTGGTGGAGCGCAAGCAACTCACGGCCGGCTCCACCTGGCATGCTGCAGGCGGCTTTCACGCACTGAACAGCGACATGAACGTCGCGCGCCTTCAGGACTACACGATATCGGTCTACCAGGAGGTGCAGGGCATCTCCGGGCAGGATGTGGGCATGCACCTGACTGGAGGGCTTAATCTGGCTGCCACGCCGGAACGCTGGGACTATCTGCGGGCAGACTGGGCGCGGCACCGTGTAATCGGGCTGCAGACCGAACTGGTCGGTCCGGAGGAGGTCCGGCGCATGTGCCCGATCGTGGACACCTCCGGTATTCTCGGTGCGCTCTTCGACCCACGCGAGGGGCACCTCGACCCCTCTGGCGCGACCCACGCCTTCGCGAAGTCGGCGCGTCTCGCAGGTGCCGAAATCTACCAGCAGACGCGAGTTGTGGAACTCGCACCCGCCCGCGACGGCGGCTGGCTGGTGGTCACGGAGCAGGGCACGATCATTGCCGAGCACGTGGTCAATGCCGGCGGACTATGGGCGCGCGAGGTCGGTCACATGGCCGGCGTGAGCCTGCCGCTGATCCCGATGGAGCACCACTACCTCGTGACCGAGGCTATCCCGGATGTTGCCGCGCGACAGAAGATGCTGCCCATGATCGTCGATCTCGACGGCGAGATTTACCTGCGTCAGGAAGGCAAGGGCGTGCTGGTGGGGCTCTACGAGCATGAAGCCACGCCTTGGGCCTTGGACGGCACGCCCTGGGACTATGGCCAGACCGACCTACTGCCCCCGCAGCTCGATCGCCTCACCGATCACCTCGAGCGTGGATTCCGGCGCTTTCCTGCTGTGGCCCGTGCAGGGATCCGCCGCATCATCAACGGCCCGTTCACCTTCACGCCCGATGGCAATCCGCTGGTGGGTCCGGTGCCGGGTCTGCGCAACTTCTGGTCGGCCTGCGGAGTTCTAGCAGGCTTTGCCCAGGGGGGCGGCATTGGCCTCGCGCTGTCACAGTGGATAGTCGAGGGCGAGCCTCAGGACGACATCTTCGCGATGGACGTCGCGCGTTTCGGCGATTACGCGACGCCGGCCTACACCACGAAGAAAGCTTGCGAGGTTTACTCACGGCGCTTTCGCATGGCATACCCGAACGAGGTGTGGCCGGCCGCGCGGCCGGCGCGTACGACGCCGGTGTACGACGCCATGCGCGAGCGAAATGCGGTGTTCGGCGTCAGCTATGCCGTCGAGACGCCGCTCTTTTTCGGGGCGCCGGGCGAACTGGCTGCAGAGAATCCGAGCTTCCGGCGATCGAATGCGTTCCCTCTCGTGGCTGCGGAGTGTCGTGCCGTACGAGAGTCGGTGGGCGTGCTCGAAGCCTCGACGTTTTCGAAGTACGAAGTGAGTGGACCGGGCGCGCGCGAGTGGCTTGACGAGCTGCTGGCCTGCAGACTGCCCGTGCCCGGCAGGGTGCGGCTTGCGCCGATGCTCGCGCCTACGGGGCGGCTGATGGGCGATCTCACCGTCATGTGCCTGTCGGAGCAGCGCTACATGCTGTTTGGCTCGGGCTACCTGCAGGCCTGGCACATGCGCTGGTTCCGTGATCACCTGCCGAGTTCCGGCGTGGCGTTGCACAATCGATCGGAGGAATTGCTTGGATTCGCCCTTGCGGGGCCACGTTCCCGCGAACTGTTGGAGCGCCTGGTCAGCACCGACGTGAGTGACGGTGCCTTTCCGTTCATGGGCGTGCGCATGCTGGAGGTCGGTACGTCCCCGGCGATCGTCGCGCGGCTGTCCGTGTCGGGCGAACTGGGATACGAGGTCTACGTTCCCGCGGCCTGCCTGCGCCCGCTCTACGGCGACATCGTGGCGGCGATGGATGGGCTCGACGCACGATTCTTTGGCGTCTATGCGCTGCAGTCTTTGCGGCTGGAAAAGAGTTACGGTATCTGGTCGCGCGAGTTTTCGCGCGATTACACACCTGGCATGTGCGGGATGTCACGCTTCGTCGCCTACGACAAACCCCGTTTCATCGGGCGCGATGCCGCATTACGTGATCGCGATACATCGCCCGCCCGCCGGCTGGTGACGCTCGAGATCGATGCAACCGATGCTGACGCTTCGGGCTTCGAGCCCATCTGGATGGGAGAGCACAAGGTCGGCTTCACGACCTCAGGCGGGTATGGGCACTACGTCGGGCGCAGCCTTGCGATGGGTTATTGCGATGCAGCGCTCTGTGATAGCTCCGTGTCGCTCGATGTTTCGGTACTGGGCGAACGCCGCCCGGCGCGCATCCTCGTGGAGCCGCCCTATGATTCGACTGGAGCCCGCACCCGGATATGATGTGGGAGAGCGCAGCGAGGCTGCAGCGCGTGTGCGCTGATCAGGTGTTGGCTCACAATCCCCCCTGCGGGGCTTCCTTCAAGCGAGGCGATTGGTGGCGCCAATGGCTGTAAAAGCGGGCACGCCAGGGCGTGACAAGACTCCTTCTGGCATTTTTCGCGATGCCTTGGCCGGGCAGGGACAATGCGTGGCACAGGTTTTCGATAACCTTGGACGCACTCCGAAAGCCAGCGTGATCGCCGAGGACGATAAACACGGCATCCGCGCTGCCTGCATGACGCTGTGTCCTGACGAGGGACATGGCCGCATCGAGTTCTACCGGGTCTCGAACGACCTTTTCGTGGTTGCGGTTGACTGCATCTGGGATGCGCCTCGCCTCGAGTTTTTGCCCGGTGAGAATCTGATCGAGTTCTACTTCAAACTTTCCGGGCGGCTCGTACTCAAACTCCCCGGTGAAGTAAAAGAACTGGTCGTCACCGGTCAGCAATTGCTGATTTGGGCCCAGCCAACCGGGGTCGACACCAGCGAGCGCATGGAGCCCGGCCTGCGCGATACCTCGGTGTCTCTCTACTGCCGGCCGGATTTCCTGCGCGGCCTGCTCGAACGTGACGCGATGAACCTGCATCCGCTGATCGATGCACTCGATGCGCTCGCATCGCGTCGCCGGAACATGGTCTGGCACCGCGTCCAATCCTTGTCGCAGACTGCTGTGCATATCATCCGCTGCCTGCTGCACAATCCCCACCGAGAGGGGTTACGCCTGCTCTATGCCGAGGCCCGAGCGCTTGAGTTGTTGTGTGAAATCCTGAGTGATTTCGGCAATGCCCAGATACCCCGTAAACCGGAGGCCAGCGACCGAGACCTGCTGTGCCTGGATGCTGCGAGGCGTTATCTGGCAACTCATTTTCAGCCGATTCCGCGTATCTGTGACGTGGCCCGCGCGGTGGGCCTCAGCGAAACCAAGCTCAAGCGGGATTTCAAACGGCGTTTCGGTGTCACGGTGTTCGACTTCGGGTTGGAGTGCCGCATGCGCCACGCCCGCGAATTGCTCCTTAACGAAGGCATGTACGTTAGCGAGGTGGCGTTCGCCGTCGGCTACAGCCACTGCACGAGTTTCACTGCTGCGTTTCGCGAATTCTTCGGTTACCAGCCCAGCGAGCTTCGCAGCGAGCGCGGCGACACGAGATCCTGATGTTTGCCTGCGGTCGGCAATTGCTCGAATCCCTTGATTTTCGGTCGCATTGAACGCGCCCTCTTTCCGGATGTCGTGCTAGCTTCCCCGGGAGCTCGTCTCAATAGTCCTGACTATCGCAGGGGGTGTGTCGTTGACTGATGACAGTGGCAGGACTGGGCATCGCAGCCGGCGGCGTGGCCCGGCCGACAAGGGCGGCATTGCCGATCCTGTTCGCAGTAAGCGCTATCTCCGGCTCAGCAATCCTTTCAAGCCGCTGCGAGTGTTCTCTGACGATCACGTCGAGGCGCTACATGTGGCAGCCCTCTCGGTCCTTGAGAACCTGGGGATACGCGTGTTGCACGCCGGTGCCCGTCGGCTGCTGGCTGCTGCGGGAGCGTTCGTGGATGAGGCGACCGAGATGGTCAAGTTCGACCGCGGGATGGTCGAGCAGGCGTTGTCAACGGCACCCCCCGTTATCGAGATGCGTGGACGGGGCGTTGACCGCAGTGTAGCGATCGGCGGACGAAGTCTCGCCTTCATGCCCGTTTCCGGACCGCCGAATGTGACCGACAGCGTCCGCGGGAGGCGCCCCGGTTCGCTGAGTGATTTCCGAGAATTGGTCAGCCTCGCACAATCCTTCGATGTGATCCACGCTCTGGGGCCCTCGGTCGAGGCGCAGGATATTCCGCTGAACCTGCGTCACTTGGAGACCATGCAGGCCCAACTCAGTTTGAGCGACAAGGTACCTTTCATCTTCTGCCGTGGTCGCAGCCAGATCGCAGACAGCTTCACTATGTTGCGCATTGCGCTCGGCGTTGATGCTGTGCAGTTCAAGGAAGGGGTGTACACCTACACGGTGATAAACACCAACTCGCCGCGCCAGCTCGACATCCCGATGGCCGAGGGAATCATCGAGTTCGCCGAGGCGGGCCAGCTGAGCGTCATAACCCCGTTCACACTCGCGGGTGCCATGGCACCGGTCACGTTGCCGGGCGCGTTGACCTTGGCACACGCCGAGGCGATGGCCGGTATCACGCTGTCACAGATCGTGCGACCCGGGGCGCCGGTTGCCTACGGTAGCTTCACATCGAACGTGGACATGAAATCCGGATCCCCCGCGTTTGGCACTCCCGAGCATGTAAAGGCCGCACTCGGCGCAGGCCAGCTGGCGCGTCGGATCGGTTTGCCGTGGCGCTCGTCGAACGCGACCGCCTCGAATGCCCCCGACGAGCAGGCTGTCTACGAGACAGCCATGGCCATGTGGGGCTCGGTGATGGGAGGCTGCAATGTGCTGATGCATGCGGCTGGCTGGCTTGAGGGCGGGCTCTCAGCGTCGTACGAGAAGTTCATTCTGGATATCGAGATGTTGCAGATGATGGCCGAAACCCTGCAGCCGGTGGAGGTGTCGGTTGATGAGATCGGGCTGGATGCGATTGCAGATGTGAGCCCCGGCGGGCATTTCTTCGCGACTCGGCACACGATGGAGCGCTACCGTACTGCCTTCTACGCGCCGCTGGTCTCGGACGGGCAGAATTTTGGCGCCTGGCAGGAGTCCGGCGCGCACACGGCGCGCGAGCGTGCCAGTGATATCTGGCGTAAAACCCTGAACCGTTTCACGCCGCCGCCGCTGGAGCAGTCGATTACAGAAGAGCTTGCCGCGTTCGTCATGCGCAGACGCGAAGAGGGCGGTGCTTACCCGCCGTGACGGATCTCAGTCAACGCCGAGCACGGCGCGCTGGTCCTCGCGCACCGTGCGGCCGCAGCGCCACATGTGCCAAGCGCCCCAGAGTCCCGTTGGCGCAGTGAACACCAGCACCCAGCGCAAGGCCTCGGGGCCAAGTTCACTCGATGCCGTCAGCCAGTCGCTCGCAAAACCCACCAGTTGTGGCGCTATCACGAGATTGGCGACATTGGCGGTGAATAGCAGTACGGCAGTAGCTTGCGCACGCATGCCGGGGGGCACGAGGTTCTGCAATAAACCCAGTGTCGGGCCGATGAAGAAGTACGTGGCTGGCACGAGGACCCAAAGCATCGGTTCCAGTAGCGAGCGGTTGCCGGCATACACCAGCACCGAGGGCAGAGTTGCGGCAAGCGAACACACTGCAATCATCCGCACTACCGCACGCGGATCACTGAACACCCGCAGCGACATCAGGAACGTCGTCGCCAGGAGCGATCCGGTGCCGCCGATGAGGTGCATGGGGCCGAGCAGCGCGCCCGCTTCGCCGACCGTGAGTCCATAGGAGCGCATGATGAAAGCGGGTGTCCACCATATCAGCCCCCAACTCCAGAACGTGAGCACCGTGGTCCCGGCTATCAGGTGAAAGACCGAGCGGCAGTGCCGGATGTGGGCCAAGGTCTCGGTCAGCGACCTGCCGGTGGCATTGCCGGGCGTGGCTGCATCGAGGGCGCCTCGCACCGGTTCGCGGATGGTTGCAAAGACAATCATTGCCAGCAGCACGCCCGGCAGGCCAAGCGCGATGAATGCCGTGCGCCATCCGTGCGTCTCGGCAATGCCGCCGGCTACCTCCGATCCAAGCCAGGCGCCAAGCGGCGCGCCCAGCGCGAAGATCGATAGCGCCAGCGGTCGCTGCATAGGTCGGAACAGATCCGCGATCAGCGAGGTGGACGCTGGCGTGCCGCCTGCCTCACCGACGCCCACGCCGAAGCGCGCCAGCATCAGTTGGACAAAGGTGTGCGTGAACCCGCACACGGCGGTCATGACTGACCAGGCAGCGACCGCGGCGGCCAGGAGGTTGCGCCGATTCGAGCGATCGGCGAGCTTTGCGAGGGGAATGCCAAGTGTCACGTAGAACAGTGCCAACGCCACGCCGGTAAGGAACCCCACTGCGGCATCGGAAAGGCCCATCTCGGACTTGATCGGCTCCACCAGCGTCGAGATCGAGTAACGGTCGGCGATGTTCAGCGCGTAGGCCAGCGTGATGAAGCCAAGTGCGTACCAGTTGGCGGCGGAAGTGGAATCCGCGCGCGGGATCTTGCCGGGGGGTGGACTATTGCCATTCTGCATCGCGGCATGATGCCTGATCCGCGCGTCTTGCTGTAGACGAGGCTCTACGTGAATCTCGGAGCACGGGCCAAACTGCGAGGCGTTCGGTTCGATCCGGCACCAACCCGCTCTTGCGACCGATTCCCTCAACGAAAGACCCAAATTGCAATTGCCTTGGGTCTGGCGGCCTGCGAATCTCGATTCAGTGGCGCATATGCGTCGCGGAAGATGGCCCCTTCGGATAAGTCTGGTACAAGCGCCCGCGCTTGGCGGCAGGAGAGCACCATGCCCGATCGCAGCGATTACAGGCAGTCGAGACCCTGCCGGCCGGTCCTGTTCCTCACCCTATTGCTGCTGGGCGCCGCTGTTGCGGCGGGCGCCGGTGACGATACGCTTATCCCCGTTCCAGCCGCGCGGAGCGTCGCCGAGACCCTGCGAGCGTCCCTGCCGCCTCCAGCCTATGACCCCGCGGCCGATCTCGGGCTAACCGAGGACGTGATCCAGGACTTGCTGGTCGCCATTCCGATGCAGGATGGGGCCGAGCTCGCGGCGACCATCCTGAGGCCGCGATCGCCGCCCGCCGCACGGCTTCCCGTCATTCTGATCCGCACTCCGTATCGGCACGGGGACGAGATAGGCGGTGGCGTCGCCCGCCAGATGCTGCCAACGCTGCTGCGGTCCGGTTATGCCGTCGTCGTGGTCAGCGACCGCGGCACGCAGTGGTCGAGCGGGTCGTATCGGTACCTGCATGGCCAGAACCGCGATGGCGTGCAGATTCTAGACTGGATTGCCGCGCAGCCGTGGTCGAACGGCAAGGTCGGCACTTTCGGCTGTTCATCCAGCGCCGAGAGCCAGTTGGGCTTGTCGACCATCAATCACCCGGCTCACAAAGCCGTTATCGAGATGTCCGGTGCCACCGGTGTGAGTTCGGTGCCCGGATACCGCGATCAGGGTATCTTCTTTCACGGTGGCATCAAGGACCTCGTGTTCGGTTGGTGGTACCGGTACTACGGCCATCAGGCGCATCCGATCCTGCCCCCCGGTCTGTCGGAGCAGGAACGTGTCAGGGTCGCCCGCGCGTACTCGCCGGAACCAACGATTCCGCGTCCGGGCGCAGCGCGCGGGTTCGCCGACGCCTCGCAGACATCCCCGGAAGTGACCGCACTTCTCAGAACCCTGCCGGTGATGAACATTCTGCGTGCCGTCGATTCTCCTACTACCGAGTGGGACCGGGTGCTGACGATGGCGCCCGCGGATCCCGGCTGGCGCGATTACGACATGATTCGCGAAGGCGATTCGACCCGGGTGCCGAGCCTGCATGTCGCGAGCTGGTACGACAATCTCGAGGCATACCCCGAAACCAAGTTGTACAGCTACCTCGCCGGCAACTCGCCCGACCAATACCTGCTCATGGCGGGAGGTCCGCACTGCTCCCAGGGAGAGGAGACGGCCGACATGAATGTCGGTGAAACCTCGATCGGCGACGCGCGATTCGACTACGTCGATCAATTCACCCGCTGGTATGACCGCTGGCTGAAGGATGACCGCGACGCGATCCAGGGGATGCCGCGAGTCCAGTATTACCTGCTGAATTCCGGACGGTGGCTCTCCAGCGACACTTGGCCAGTCACGGGCACACGCACGCAGCGGTTGTACTTCTCCAGCGCGGGGCGCGCCAACAGCCGATTTGGCGACGGCGTGCTGCAATCATCGCCAGCGGCCGCGCAGGCACCGGCTGACGAGTTCGTCTACGACCCCCTGCATCCGGTTCCCTCGCTCGGCGGCAATTGCTGCTCGGCGGCGGTGGCATTCGAGCAGGCGCCAGTCGAGGTTCGCCAGGATGTCCTGACCTACACCTCAACCCCGTTTGCAAAACCGGTGCGACTCGTGGGTGATGTCAAGGTCGTGGTATCGGTATCGACCTCCGTCCGCGACACGGACCTGATCGCGCGGCTGGTTGATGTGCATCCGGACGGCAAGGCCTACAACCTCGCGGAGACCGGTCTGCGGCTGCGATATCTCAATGGGTACGAGCGCCCGAAGCTGCTGGAGCCGGGCAAGGTCTACCTTGCGACCATCACGGGGCTGGTGACGGCAACGGAGCTGCGAGCGGGTCACAGCTTGCGCGTGCAGATCACCAGCAGCAATTTCCCGAACTACGAGCGCAATCTGAACACCGGCGGTCGGAACTTCGACGAGTCGGTGCCGGTCATTGCACGCACCCGGATTTTGCATGATGCGACGCATCCTTCGTACGTTGAGTTTGCGGTTCTCGAACAATGAGCGGCGACGCGATCAACCTCGGCGAACTCATTGCCCGGCACACGCCTGGCTGGTCGCTGGAGCGGCCGTTTTACCTGTCGCCGGAACTGTACGCCATCGAATGCCGCGGCTGGCTCGCGAAGCAATGGTACGTACTCGGTCATTCCAGCGAGCTCCCGCAGTCCGGTTCCTACATCGTGCGAGAACTGCTGCAGGAGTCGCTGCTTCTCCTCCGGGACAAGAGCGGGCAGTTGCGCGGGTTCTATAACGTCTGCCGCCACCGAGGCTCTCGCCTCTGTACAGCGGACGGACGCACACAGCGCATCGTATGCCCCTATCACGCCTGGGCCTATGGCCTTGACGGCGCGCTCGAAACCGCGCGTGCGCTACCGACCGGCGTAGATCCCTCCCGGCTGTCGCTGCACCCGGTCGCCGTCGCCGAAATCGGCGGAGTGATTCTCGCAAGTCTCGGCGCGGATCCATCGTCGCTGGCGGAAGCGCGCCGGTGTTTCGAACCTGGCTTGCAGTATCTGGGGTTGGCGGATGCACGCATCGCCGCGCGACGGCAATACCCGACCCGGGCAAACTGGAAGCTGGTGATGGAGAACTTCACCGAGTGCTACCACTGTCCCGCATCGCATCCGGAATACTGCCGCGTGATGCAGCACGTCGACCAGTACGGGCGTGACGATCCGGTGAAATCCGCTGCCTGGGCGCGGGAGGAAGCGCGCTGGTTGAAGGTGGACGCCGACTCCGATTCACCGGTCGGGGCCCCGGACCGGGATGGGGTGGATGCAAGATATTGGGCTGGCCGCAGCCCTATCGGAAATGGCCGCCTCAGCCAGTCCCAAGACGGACGCCCGGTCGCGCCGCTCCTCGGCGGCCAGAAACGTTTCGACGGCGGTGTCACCGCCTTTGTGCTGAAACCATTCGTCTACCTGTTGGCAGCGAATGACTATGCCACGTTGTTCCAGTTTCTGCCGACGGGCCCCGAATCCACTGATGTCGTGATCAGCTGGCTGGTCAACGGCAAGGCCACTGACGAAGAGGTTGACGTCGATCGGATGGTGTGGCTTTGGGACGTCACGACACTGCAGGATAAAGTCATTGTCGAGCAGAACGCTCGGGGCGTGCGCTCACAAGCCTACACACCCGGGCCGTATACGACCCTCGAAAGCGGAAGTGCCC
>CAIXOY010000689.1 GCA_903921135.1 uncultured Gammaproteobacteria bacterium | reverse complement strand
GGGGGCCATGCCCCCGACCCAATCCCGTGTCCGAAGCCGCTGCCTCAGAGCGAAGCGCTGGGCCCGCGCAACATCCGTGACCAATCCCTGAAAGGCGCCAAGAGGTTCTGCCGGAATCCACGGCACTCCTCCTGCGCCTCCGGCCCCAGCCCCCACGGCGTGAACTCGTCTTTCACGGGGATGTACAGCGTGCCGAAGGCCCGGTCCCACAGGCTGGTGACCGCGGCCATGTTCTTGTCGATGTGCTGCGGCAGATAACTGTGGTGCACGTGGTGCATCACCGGGCTGTGCAGCCAGCGCGAGAGCCACGCCGGGTAGTGGAAACCCACGTGGTAGTGACGGAAAGCGCCGATGAACCCCAGCAGCAGCCCGAAAAAACCCGCGCCGAACAGCGTGGCCTGCGTGATGCCGCCGGGGAACAGCCAGCCGAATATCCCGCCCGCGACGCCTGCACTGAGCGCGGCACCCGCAGCATACAGCGGCCCCTCCAGCACGTGTTCACGGTACCGCGTGAGGGGCGTGAGGACTTCCGCCGAGTGATGCACCTTGTGGATCGCCCAGAGCGCCGGGATGCGGTGCTCGGCAAGGTGGATGCAATAGAACACGAAGTCGTAGGCGAGCAAGGCCACCAGGCTGAAGAGCAGCATCCACGGCAGCGTGGGCGCCAGGGCCGGCCCGGTTCCTGCGACGGACTGCAGTGCGCCGATCACGGAGCCCTCCACCGACGGCGCAATCGCGAGGAAGGCGCCGCTTGCCCACAGGGGGTGAAGGCAGCGCTCGAAGACGTAGAGCAGCACGTCGACGCGCGCCGACCTGTGCGTATAGATGTCCTGAGGCAGCAGGAAGGCGGTCAGTTCTGTTTTCCGTTCGCGCCCGTCCGCACCCTTGGCGCCGTGTCCGTTGCGCATCACCCATATGCCCAGCGCAAGTGCGATCATGAGGAGCATCCACTGCCAGCGGAGATCCTTGGGCAGGTTTTCCGACAGCACCTGGAGCAGCGCGTCAGCGAGTTGCGAGACCGGGCCAGCAGGCGTGTCTGTCATCACGTGCGCCTCAGTTACCCGGCAAGCCGAGCCGGCACGGCAGCCGCTCCGACGCCACCTCGAGCTCGTAGCTCCCCGCGCGCAACCACTCTTCGCTCAGGCCGTCTGCACGCCGCACATAGCCCATGCCGATGTTGGTCTGCAGGGTGTAGCCCCAGCCGGCGCTTGCGAGCCAGCCCACGCGCTCGCCGTTGCGATAGAGCGTTTCGCGGCCGAGCAGCACCACGCTCTCGCCATCGATGCTGAAAGTGGCGAGCCGTTTGCGCAGAGGCGCCGCGCGTTGCTGCATCAGCGCCTCGCGGCCCAAAAAAGGAATGTCTTTCCCCAGCTTCACCGCCCAGCCAAGGCCTGCCTCGAGCGGCGTGTGGTCCGGGCCTATATCGCTGCCCCAGGCGCGCATGCCTTTTTCGAGGCGCAGGGATTCGATCGCACGGTAGCCGGCGTTCACGATGCCCGCGGTTTTTCCGGCTTCCATGAGCGCCGTGTACACGGCGCGTGCGTCGTCCACAGGCACGTGCAGTTCCCAGCCGAGTTCGCCCACGTAGCTGATGCGCATCGCGCGCAGGCTGCAGCCTGCGATGCGGATCTCCCGGTAACTGGCGAAGGGAAACGCCGCTTCCGAGACGTCGTCTTCGGTCACGGCTGAGAGCACCTCGCGCGAGCGTGGGCCCATCAGTGCAAGCACAGAGAATTCCGCGGTGACATCCCGCAGCGAGGCCTCGCCCCCCGCCGGTATGTGGCGTGCAATCCAGTCCAGATCGTGCGTCGCAAAGCCGGTGCCGGTGACGATGTAGAAGTGATCCTCTGAGAGGCGCGTGACGCTCAGATCGCATTCGATGCCGCCCTTGGCGTTCAGCATCTGCGTGTAGGTGACGCCTCCGGGTGCTTTGCCCACGTCGTTGGCGCAGAGCCACTGCAGCGTGGCCTCCGCCCCTGCGCCGCGCAGCTCGTACTTGGCAAAGGACGTCTGGTCGAAGAGCGCCACGCGCTCGCGGCAGGCGCGGTGTTCCTCGCCCACCTGCGCGAACCAGTTCTGGCGCCCGTAGCTGTAGACATCGCTCGCGTCCACGCCGGGTGGTGCGAACCAGTTCGGTCGCTCCCAGCCGAGCTTCTCGCCGAAGACAGCCCCCTGCTCGGCAAGCAGCGGGTAGAGCGGCGAGACGCGCCGCGGACGCCCGCTGCGGTGCTCCTCGAAGGGCCAGGCCATGGTGTAGTGCTTCGCGTAGGCCTCGCGCGTGCGGGTGCGCACCCAGTCGGTATCGCGGTGCGGTTGCCCGAAGCGGCGGATGTCGACCGGCCAGAGGTCCATGGGCGGCGCATCGCCTGCGATCCACTCGGCGAGTGCGCGCCCGGCGCCGCCCGCCGAGGCGATGCCGAAAGCGTTGAAGCCCGCGCCCACGTAGAAGCGCCGCAGTTCGGGTGATTCGCCGAGGATGAAATTCCCGTCGGGCGTGAAGGATTCGGGCCCGTTCACCATCTGCTTGATGCCCGCCTCTGCCAGTGCAGGCACGCGCGCCAGGGCCTGCTGCATCAAGGGCTCGAAGTGATCCCAGTCCTCGTCGAGCAGCCTGAAGGCGAAGTCCTCCGGTACGCCG
>CAIXOY010000688.1 GCA_903921135.1 uncultured Gammaproteobacteria bacterium | reverse complement strand
GGGAGGGCCTGCGGCCCGAAGCGCGGGTGCTCCCGCCCCCACAGGTCGCCGGCGTGGCGCTCCCACGAGCGGGTTCAGTAGGAGCTGAACGAGCCCCCGAGCCGCAGCCGCACCTCGAGGTTTACCCGCGAATCGGCATGCGCGAGCGCCTCGTCTACGGAGATCAGGCCGGCCTCGTAGAGGTGCAGCAGCGCCGAATCCATCGACACCATGCCCTCGCTCTCGTCACTGCTCAGCGCATCGCGCAGATCCGAGATGCTGCCCCGCTTGATGATCTCGGCGATGTGCGGGCGGTTCATCAGCACCTCCACGGCCGGGACGCGATTGCCATCGGCCGTACGCAGCAGGCGCTGGCAGATCACGGCGCGCAGGTTGAGCGACATGTCCTCCAGCAACTGCTTGTGCCGCTCCGCCGGGAAGAAACCCGTCATGCGCTCCACCGCCTGCCAGGCGTTGTTCGCGTGCAGCGTGGCGAGGCAGAGGTGCCCGGTGTTGGCGTAATTCAGGGCGTGGAGCATGGTGCTGGTGTCGCGGATCTCGCCGATCAGGATCACGTCCGGTGCTTCGCGGAGCGCGCTCGAGAGCGCGTTGTCGAAACTGAGCGTGTCGAGCCCCACCTCGCGCTGGTCCACCACCGAGCGCTTGTGGCGGTAGATGTACTCGATCGGGTCCTCGATGGTGATGATGTGACCCGCCACGTTCTGGTTGCGGTGCTCGATCATCGCGGCAAGCGTGGTCGACTTGCCGGACCCGGTGCCGCCCACCACCAGCACCAGACCGCGGGCTTCCAGCACCACGCTCTCCAGCACCTTCGGCAAGTGCAGCGCGCCGATCTCGGGGACCTGCGACTTGATATAGCGCAGCACGATCGAGACCTCGCCGCGCTGGCGGTAGACATTCATCCGGAAGCGGCCGATGTCCGAAAGCGACAAGGCCATGTTGAACTCGAGCGTGGTCTCGAACTCGCGGATCTGCGCCTCGCTCATCAGCGCGTAGGCCATGTCGCGGATTTCACCGGGCTTGAGATCGCGCTCGCCGAGGCTGCGCGTCTTGCCATCGATCTTGAGCCGCGCGGTGGTGCCGGTGCTGAGAAACAGATCCGAGGCCTGGTGCTTGGTCATCGCCCGGAGGTAGGGCTCGAGGGCGTTGGGTTTTTCGGTGTTTTCCATGCTGTCTCCCTGCAAGGCCGCCGCGGATGCCCGCCGGATGATAAGCGATGAGGGGATGTTTCTTCCCTGCCGACAGGAGCGGCCGCAGAGGGACCTGCGCTGTCAGGCCTGTGCCCGGCGCCGCTGCGCGAGCACGGGCGGCAGGATCAGCGCCCAGGCAATCAAAAACAGCACGATGCCGAGCGTGAGCACGCGGCCGTAGTCGTTCGCCCCCACCACCGTGGCCGCGATGGCAGGCCCGATGGCAAGCCCGAGCATCTGCGCGCCCACGGCGTGGACGACGAGCCGCCCGCCGCGGTCGAAACTCGCAATGGCCGCGAGCAGGTAGGGGTGCGTCAAGTTCCAGGCGAAGTTGTAGACACTGACCACGACGCCGTACTGCAGCGCGGAGAAACGGTCATACAGGAACAGCAGCGGCAGGATGCCACCCAGAATGCCGATGCAAAGCGGCCAGAGCCGCCCGTAGCGCTTGCCGAGCGCCGCCGCCACCAGCGCGCCGCCGATGCCGAGGAACTGCGAGACGGTGAGCCCGTTCGCCACACCCTGCTCGTCCACCCCGCCGCCCAGCCCGATCAGGAACAGATAGGCCCAGACCACGCCCTGCGCGAGGAAATACCCCAGCATCGTGGCAACAGCCAGAACACGAAGCCCCGCGCCCAGATCGACCGCATCGCTCTCGACCTGCAAGTGCTCCTCGCCCGAGGACGGGAGGTGGCGCAGCAACGGCAGCGCAAGCAGCGGAAACAGCGCGAAGAACACGATCAGCCCCTTCATGCCGACCGCATCGAAGGCAGCGGGCATCAGCCACAGCCCGAAAGCCCCGTAGGTGAGCACCGCGGCGATCAGGTAGCCGAAGTTGCGATCGGGATTGGCCGTGAGACCAACCATGGTGAAGCTGAGCGACACCAGCACACCGCAGCCCAGACCCGCCACGAAACGCCAGGCCGCAAAGCCTGCGGGATCGACGGTGGCGAGCGAGCCGAGGTTGCCGCCCACCACCACGAGCGTGGAGACGAAGAGGAGCTTGCGCCAGTCCATGCGCGAAGCCACCCAGGACATCATCAGGGTGGTGATCGCAAGGCCCCACATCTCGGCAGAGGCGACGTAGCCCGCCTGTTGTTCGCTGAAACCGTAGTGCGCCACCAGCCCCTGCACGAAGCCCGGTTGCACGATGAACACCTCGGGCCCGATCACACCGAGCAGCAGCGCAGCGGCCAGGGCGAGCGGGCTGTTGATGTCCACAGCGGTGTTCGCGTGCGCAGACGGTGAACGGCTCATCGGTGTTCCTCTTGCGGCGCGCAGCGGGGTGATGGGGCCAGGATCTCCCTCCCGGGGGAGCATAGCCGTGGACCACAGGGAAAATCTCCCGCCTGGGCTCGGCCCGACTACGGATGGTTGAACAGATGTGCGCTGGAGTAGGCTCTGCCCCGTACGGCACAAGCACAGGAGTATGGCCGCATGCTGGGCGACATGAGCGGAAAGGTGACCATCATTACCGGCGCAGGCCAGGGCATCGGCGAGGGCATCGCCAAGGTGTTCGCGCGGGCCGGATCCCGTGTGGTGGTGGCGGCACGCGCTGCGGGGAACGGCCAGGGCGTGGTCGACGCCATACGCACGGCGGGCGGTGACGCCCTGCTGGTGGTCACCGACGTGGGCTACCGCGAGCAGGTCGAGGCGCTGATGGCGCAGACCATCGCGCACTACGGCCGCATCGATGTCGCGATCCACAACGCCGCCTTCTACCCGCTCTTCAACATCGAGGACCTGACCGACGAGATCCTCGACCGCACGCTCGCCGTCAACATGAAGGCCGGCGTGTGGCTGCTGCAGGCAGCGCTGCCGTACTTCCGTCGCCAGGGCGGCGGACGGATGCTCTTCACCTCCTCGGTGACGGGGCCGCGCGTGGCCATGCCGGGCACATCGCACTATGCGATGTCCAAGTCCGGCATGAACGGTTTCATCCGCACCGCCGCGCTGGAATACGCCCGCGAGAACATCACCGTGAACGGCGTGGAACCGGGCTACATCCTCACGCAGGCGATGGCCACGCTGGGCGACGAGGAGCAACTGAAGGCGATGGCGAACTGCATTCCCGTGGGAAGGCTCGGCACGGTCGAGGAGATCGCGAACACCATGCTGTTCCTCGCCTCGGACGAGGCCGCCTACATCACCGGCCAGACCATCGTGGTCGATGGCGGCTCCACGCTACCCGAGAGCCAGGTCGTCATGGACGGTTTCTATCCGCCACAGGGCTAGGAGAGTTTCGTTGGACACGCAGGCAATGCTGGAACGCCGCTACCGGCTGCTGGGGCACAACTCCCCGCTGTTCTACCAGAAACCGCTGCATCTGGTGCGCGGCGAAAGCGTGTGGGTGTGGGATGCCGACGGCAACCGCTACCTCGACGCCTACAACAACGTGCCCTGCGTGGGCCACTGCCACCCGCACGTGGTGGAGGCGATGCACCGCCAGGCCTCCACGCTGAACGTGCACACCCGCTACCTGCACGAGAACATCCTCCGCTACGTCGAGCGGCTGACGGCGAAGTTCGCATCTCCGCTCGCGATGGCGATGCTCGCCTGCAGCGGCAGCGAGGCCAACGAGATCGCACTGCGCATGGCGCGCCAGCAGACCGGCGCGCAGGGCATCCTCGTGACCGATCTCGCCTATCACGGCAACACCGAGGCAGTAGCCGAGACCGGCATCGCCTTCATGCCGGAAGCAAAGACCACTCGCCGCGTGCGCGCCTTCGCCTCGCCCGATACCTATCGTGGGCCCGAGGGTCTGAGCGGCGAGGCACTCACCGCGCATTACCTCGACAGCGTGCGCGCGGCGATCGAGGGCTTCCAGGCGCAGGGAATCGGCGTCGCCGGCATCCTGATCTGTCCTGCCTTCGCGAACGAGGGGCTGCTGGAGGCACCGCGCGGCTTCGTCGAGCAGGCCGTGGCGATGGTGCGTGCCGCAGGCG
>CAIXOY010000687.1 GCA_903921135.1 uncultured Gammaproteobacteria bacterium | reverse complement strand
TGCTCAGGAACTGGGTCCAGGGGTTGACCCCGCTTGCGCACAGCGTAATCGCGCCAATGGTGGGTGCCGTGAACACGCCTGCCGCTAAAGCGCCGCAAAGACGTGCAGTCAGTGACACCGGGTTGTGCCGGCTACCGCCACTCCGGGAGGGGGAGTACACGCCGACCTGCGCAAGTTTTCCCGCGAGCACCGCGACCACGCCGGCCTGCAGTGTCGAGCCGAGCGAGATGAGCAGCACCGCGAAGGGGATATCGCCGAGAGTCTCCCATTTGTGGATCAGCGCCCCGGTAAAGATCGCCGGCAGGGCGGGTATTCCCCAGCGCAGCGTGGCGGCCGCACCCAGCCCGGCCGGCAGCCACACCAGCGAAACATTGAGCGTCGGAATGAATCTGAGATCACTCACCTTGGCAAGGATCACATAGGCGAGCGCCAAGGCAAGGCTGCCAACCAGCCATCTTGCGATTGTTTTCATGTTTAAGACCTTAATGCCGTTGGTACGTTGAAGCCCAACCCGGCACTCTCCTGGAGCGCCTTGTTCAGCTCGGCTTTGCGATAGGGCTTGCTGACCAGGGGGCCAGGCAGCTCCGGGGTGTTGTCGAGGCTCTGGGCGTAGCCCGAGGTGAGCACCACGCGCAGGTGCGGGTGTCGTGACCGGGCTTCGCGGGCCAGCGCGAGGCCGTCCATGCCCCCGGGCATGACGATGTCGGTGAACAGGATGTCGAAGGGTTCGGTGGCCAGGCGCTCCAGGGCGGCGGCCGGCGAGTGCACGCCGGTGGGCTGGTAACCCAGCGACTCGAGCCAGTCGCAGGCGAGCTCGCACAGGGCCTGTGCGTCGTCGACCACCAGTACGCGTGGCCCCTGATTCGCCCCGAGCGGGGCTGGCGCAGGGGGTGTGGTTGTGCGGGCCAGCGCTGGCAGCGCCACGTCGGGCGCCGTCCGGGGCAGGCGTTGCGCGCGAATCAACGCCGCCACCTGCTCGGCCAGCACCGCGAGCTCGGCCAGTTGCGCCGCGTTCAGCTGGCGCGGGCGATGGTCGATCACGCACAGCGTGCCCAGCGCCTCTCCAGCCGCGTCGTGCAGCACGACACCGGCGTAGAACCCCACATGCGGTTCACCGGTGACCAGCGGGTTTGCCGAGAAGCGCGCGTCCCGCGTCGCGTCAGGCACCACGAGCATGCTGCCCGGGTCGATGATGGCGTGCGCACAGAACGCCTGTTCGCGCGCGGTCTGGCTCGCTTGCAGGCCGACCTTGGCCTTGAACCACTGGCGGTGCTCATCGACCAGCGAGACCAGCGCAATGGGTACCTCGCAGAGGCGCGCGGCCTCGGCCACCAGCCGATCGAATTCCTCCTCGGGGGCGGTGTCGAGGATGGCGTGTGACTGCAGTGCGGCCAGGCGCTGCGCCTCGGCCGCCTCGGCCGCGACCGTGGCCTGCGTATCCAGGGGCAGGTACAGTTGCACCGTGGTGCCGCGCCCGGGCTCCGACTGGATGCGCGCCGTGCCCCCCAGCTGCGTGGCGTAGCCGTACACCATGGCCAGCCCCAGCCCGGTGCCGTGGCCGCGCTCCTTGGTGGTGAAGAATGGCTCGAAGGCCTGGGCCCTGACCTGCTCGCTCATGCCCGCGCCGGTGTCGGCCACCTCGATCAGGGCATACCAGCCCGGTGCGAGCGCCTCATCGGCGCCGGGGGCGATGGGCGTGCGGCGCGTGCGCAGCGTGATCCGGCGCTCGCCCGTGCCCTCTTGCATGGCGTCGCGCGCATTGATCACCAGGTTCAGGATGACGTTGCTCAGACCCGCCGCGTCGAGACGCGCGGGCAGCTCCCCGGGGGCGAGATCCGAGCCCATCGCCACGGTCGTGCCGGCCGAGCTTTTTGCCAGCGGCAAGAATTCGGCGAGCAGCGCGTTCACGTCGTAGATGCCCACCTCCAGCGGCTGGCGCCGTGCCACCGCCAGCAGCGAGCGCGTCACCTCGGCCCCGCGCAGCGCCGCATCGAGCGCGGCGCGGTGCTGCCGGAGCAGCCGCGCATCGCCCTGGGGCAGGCGCCCGCCGATCTCGTCCAGGTTGCCCACCACGATCCCCAGCAGGTTGTTGAAGTCGTGCGCGAGACCCCCCGTCAGCTGCCCGATCGCCTCCAGCTTCTGCGACTCGCGCAG
>CAIXOY010000686.1 GCA_903921135.1 uncultured Gammaproteobacteria bacterium | reverse complement strand
GTCACAGACGGCTGGGGCAGCATCGACCGCGTATCCGGCATCGAACGGGTAGAAGGCACCGGCTTCGCCGACCGCATGACCGGTGACGCAAACGACAACTTCCTGATCGGCAACGCCGGCGCAGATACGCTCGCGGGCGGCGACGGCAACGATTACATCGCCGGCTTGCTGGGCAGCAGCGGTGCAGACCCGCAATCGATCGATCTGGCGGACGTTCTCACCGGTGGCAACGGCGACGACACCCTGCGCGGCAATAGCGGCGCCGACAACCTCAATGGCGGGGGGGGCGACGACAACCTTCGTGGCGACGCCGGCAACGACACGCTGGTCGGCGGAGCCGGGCGCGATTTCCTCTCCTACCGCTTCGACGAACTCGGGCTCACGCAGGGCGTGAACTTCAGCACGGCGGGGGTGGCAGGCATCGGCAGTTTCCTGATCGATGACGGTCAGGGCGGCCAGGATTCGATTTCCGGATTCGAAAAGATTGGCATCGCAGGCACGGTCTTCAACGACACCCTCACCGGCGGCGTGCTCGATGATCAACTCGTTGGCGATGCGGGCAACGACTCGCTCACTGGCGGCGGCGGCAACGACTTTGCCCTGATCGGCGACGCGGGTAACGACACCATTCGAGGGGGAGCCGGCAACGACATGCTCGAAGGTGACGAGGGGGACGATCTCCTTGCCGGGGAGGTAGGCATCGACACGGCCTTCTACGACACCAGCTCGGCCGCCGTCACCGTGAACCTCGCCACGGGGCGTACGAGCGGAGCAGCCGGTAACGACACGCTGAGCGGCGTCGAGAACGTGGTGGGCGGGGAGTTCGGTGACACGATTACCGGAAGCATCCTGGCAAACGTGCTCGAGGGGGCGGGCGGCAACGACACCCTGAGAGGCGGCAGCGGAGATGACTCGGTCAACGGCGGTGCGGGCAACGACCTGCTGGACGGCGGCACGGGCACGGGAGATTGGGTCGACTACAGCTTTTCTACCTCTACGTTGACGGTAGATCTCTCAACCGGCACCGCGAGCGCGACCAGCGAGGGCTCGGACACGCTGATCGGCATCGAGAACATCGCCGGCGGCGACCTTTCCGATCAGCTGACCGGCAACGGCGAGGCCAACCGGATCCTCGGCGGCGGCGGCAACGACACCCTCACGGGGGGCGCGGGCGCCGACACGTTCTGGTTCTATCCGCCCGTAACGGTGGAAAACAACGTCGACACGATCACCGATTTCCTGAGCGGCAGCGACAAACTGGAGTTTTCGGCAGATTCCTTTTCTCCTCTCGGCGCGCCAGGACAGATCGCAGCGGACGTCTTCGTGCTGGGCACCAGCGCCCAGGACGCGAACGACAGGCTCATCTACGACAGCGGTACGGGCTCACTGTTCTACGATGCCGATGGCACGGGCAGCGGCACAGCGCAACTGGTCGCCAATCTGGGCGTAGGCACGTTGCTCGGCGCCGCCGACATCTTCGTGACCTGAGGGCCGGAACATGGGGCGGCTGGACGGCAAACGGATCATCGTCACCGGCGGTGCCGGCGGCATCGGCAACGCCGCGGTGCGTCTGTTCGCAGAGGCCGGCGCACGCGTCGCCTGCACCTGGCACGGCAGCGAACCCGATCTGCCTGAAGGCGTCAGCGCGCATCGCTGCAGCATCACCGACCGCGAGGCGGTGCACGCTGCATTCGATGCGATGGTGGCGGACCTGGGCGGGTTGGACGCGTTGGTGCACGCCGCCGGCCTGCACGGCAGCACGCCCGCAGATGCGATCACCGATGCCGACTGGGACCGCCTGCTCGACGCGAACGTCAAAGGCACATGCTGGACGAACCAGGCCGCCTTCAAACACCTGCAAGCCGCCGGCGGCTCGATCGTGAACATGGGTTCGGTCGAAGGCGTACGCGGCTTCGCGGGCAACGCGGTCTATGCCGCCTCCCGCGGGGCGGTGATGGCCTGGACGCGCAGCGTGGCGCTGGAGTGGGGCCGCCATGGCGTGCGCGTGAATTGCGTTGCACCCGCGGTGGCCACCGAGATCTTTCGTCGCCAATGCGAAGGGCTGCCGCCGGAGGTGCTCGCGGGCATTGCAGCAGACCTGCAGCAGCGCATCCCGCTCGGCGGTACGCTGGGCGATCCGCTGCGCGACCTTGCCCCCGTGTTGCTCTTTCTTGCGAGCGATGACTCGTGCTTCATCACTGGGCAGACGATTGCGGTGGATGGGGGGTTGATGATGGTGGGGGCGTGAGGGTGCTGCCGGGTATTCACTCACCCGTGTTGCAGTACACTTCGGGCATGAAAGACACCCCCACTGCTCCCGCTGTGTTCGACGCCCACGCCTGGCGTGAAGCGGAGGCCCGCATCGTACGTGCTCGCGCCGAGCGCTATGCCGCCACCGGGTCGGCTGCCAGCGAGGAGGCGCTGTGGGCAATCGAATGTGAACTGCGCGCCTCGACGGGCCATGCCCGGGCACGCGCGCTCGACCTGGAACACCACCTGCAATGGCGACGCCTGGTTGACCGGATCAACAGCGCAACCGCTCGCTGATCTCTATCGGCGACTGTCCCGCGCGCTGCGCGGCAAACGGTGGTACGTGTTCGGTGCCCGTGCCGCGATCCATTTCGGATCCGCTCGCGGCACCGTCGATGTGGATATCAGCCTTGCGCTCGATGGCCAGAGGCCAGAGCCCCTGATCGCCCTACTCGCAGAAGAGGGATTCGACACACGCATCCCCGACTGGGAGGAACTGCTTCACATCGCTCGGGTGCTGCTGCTCACCGATCGTACAAGTGGCATCGAAGTGGATATCGTGATGACAGGGCCGGGGCTGGAGGAAGAGTTCCACTCCAGAGCCAGGAGCGCGGTGCTGTCCGGCATCCCGGTTCCGGTGATTTCACCCGAGGACCTCGTGATCGGGAAAGTGCTTGCAGGACGGACGCAAGACCTGCAAGACGTGGGAGCTGTACTCGCGGCAACCGGATCACTCGACGTGCAGCGCATCACAGACTCGCTGCGCAGCATCGAGCGCGCACTTGACCGTGGGGATCTGGTGGACGAGTTCTTTCGATTGCTGGGCAATCATCGAAGGGATTGACCGCGCGCGGGCCGAGGGTGTGATTCCCGCCGGGCGCTGCACTCACGCCTCCAGCACCTCCAGCCGCCCCCGCACCTTCGCCAGAAGCTCCGCATCACCCGATTGCGCGTGAATGGATTCCAGATTACGCAGCATGCGCCTCAGGATCTCGCGCCGTGACGCGGGCTTGAGAAGTTGCGCGAGCGGCGCGCCGAAGCCCGTGGAACGGCGCTCCAGTTCCTCCCGTGAAAGGCTGTCTCCGGTGAAGGGATCGATGACAACCAGTCCGCCGCCGAGTTTCACCCGGACGAGGAAATGTCCCGGGAATGACACACCGTCAGCGTCCAGCCCGATGTGCCGCGCGAGTTCGAGCAGCACAACCGAGAGCGTGATCGGTATACCGCGACGCGTCTCCAGTACGCGGTG
>CAIXOY010000685.1 GCA_903921135.1 uncultured Gammaproteobacteria bacterium | reverse complement strand
AGCCTCGCGCGTGCGGTGTCGCCGGATGCGGTGTGGCTGGAGATCGACGGCGCTGCAGAGCACAACCTCAAGAATGTCGATGTTCGTATTCCGCTGGGGCACCTGGTTTGCGTGACGGGGATCAGCGGTTCCGGCAAATCCACGCTGGTAGGCGATGTGTTGTACGGCGCCGTTGCGCAGGCGCTGGGTAAAACGGGCCTGACCGTGGGCAAGCACGCCGCACTGCGCGGCGCAGCGCAACTCTCGGACGTCGTGCTGGTCGACCAGGCGCCCATCGGCAAAAGCGCGCGCTCGAACCCCGTGAGCTACGTCGGCGCCTGGGGGCCCATCCGCGAGTTGTTCGCGCGCACAGCGGTGTCGAAGGAACGCGGCTACACCGCAGGCACCTTCAGCTTCAATTCGGGCGACGGTCGCTGCCCTGCCTGCACCGGCAGCGGCTTCGAGCACGTCGAGATGCAGTTCCTGAGCGATGTGTATCTGCGCTGCACCGAGTGCGACGGCAAGCGATTCCGCGCCGAGGTGCTCGAAGCGCGCCTTGCGAGCGGGCACTGCATTTCCGACGTGCTGGCGCTCACCGTGGCCGAAGCACTGGAGCTGTTCGACGGCGAGTACACGCTGCTGGAAGCGCTGCAGCCGCTGCGTGACGTCGGGCTTGAATACCTCGCGCTCGGGCAGCCCGTGCCCACGCTCTCCGGCGGTGAGGCGCAGCGCCTCAAACTGGCCGGTCACCTCGCGGAGGCGGGCTCGCGCAAATCCCGTGGCGGCAAGACCCTGTTCGTGTTCGACGAGCCCACCACGGGGCTGCACTTCGAGGACATCGCGCGGCTGCTGGGCGCTTTCGACAAGCTGATCGTTGCGGGCCACTCGCTGCTGGTGATCGAACACAACCTCGACGTGATCGCCGCCTCCGACTGGATCATCGATCTCGGGCCCGAGGGCGGGGAGGCGGGCGGTGAGCTGATCTTCAGCGGTACAGCGCAGGAGATCCTCGACTGCAGCGCCAGCCACACGGGTGAAGCCTTGCGTGAATACCAGCGCCAGCGCGTGGCTATCGCCGAGGCGCCCCCCGTGCAACGTGCAGCTGCGCTGCGTGGCGCACCCCGCATCGAGATACAGCGCGCCCGCGAACACAATCTGAAAGACATCGATATCAGCATTCCACGTGACGCCCTCACGGTGATCACGGGTATCAGCGGCAGCGGCAAGAGCACCATCGCCTTCGACATCCTGTTCGCGGAAGGACAGCGCCGGTATCTGGAATCCCTGAATGCCTACGCCCGGCAGTTCGTGCAGCCGGCCGCGCGGCCGGACGTGGATGCCATCCGTGGCATCCCGCCCTCGGTGGCGGTGGAGCAACGCACCAGCCGCGGCGGTCGCAAGAGCACGGTGGCCACGGCGACCGAGCTCTACCACTACCTGCGCCTGCGGTTCGTGAAGCTCGGCGTACAGCACTGCCCCGATTGCGCGCTGCCTATCGAGGCGCAATCCGAGGAACTGATCCTCGCGCGGCTGCAGCGGGATTTCCGCGGTCAGAAAGTGATGCTGCTCGCGCCCCTGATCGTCTCCCGCAAGGGCTATTACACCGATCTGGCGAAGTGGGCCGCCAAGCGGGGCCATGACACGCTTCGCGTGGACGGAGAGTTCCTGCCGACGGAGCCCTGGCCCAGGCTCGACCGGTTCAAGGAGCACTCGATCGAACTGCCCGTGGCGGAGCTCGAGGTGCAACCGCGCCATCGCGCCCTGCTGGCCGCCGCGCTGCACGAGGCGCTCGATGCGGGCAAGGGCATGGTGCAGGTGCTCACGCGCGGTCGCGGCCGTCCGAAGCTCGTCAGTTTTTCCACGCGGCGTGCTTGTCCCGGCTGCCAGCGCAGCTTCCCCGAGCTCGATCCGCGCCTCTTCTCCTACAACTCCGCGCATGGCTGGTGCACGGCGTGTTTCGGCACCGGGCTCAGCATGCAGGGCTTCGATGCCGAGCAGACGGGTGAGGAACACTGGTGGACCGATTGGTGGCAGGGCGGTGAGCAGGGCTGCGAGTCCTGCGCGGGTCATCGCCTCAAGCCCGAAGCGCTCGCGGTGAAGCTGTGGGACCGCGGCATCGCGGACTACAACGGCATGACCGTGGATGCTGCCGCGACGATGTTCACAGCCCTCAAGCCGGGTGGCCGCGAACGCGAGATTGCCCGGGACATCCTTCCGGAACTGCGGGCGCGGCTCGGGTTCCTGCGCGAGGTGGGGCTCGGCTATCTCACGCTGGAACGCTCCGCACCCAGCCTGAGCGGTGGTGAGGCACAGCGCATCCGGCTGGCCGCGCAATTGGGGTCGAACCTGCGCGGTGTGTGTTACATCCTCGACGAACCCACCATCGGGCTGCACCCGCGCGACAACGACATGCTGCTCGACACCCTCGGCAAACTCCGTGCAAAAGGCAACACGGTCGTGGTCGTGGAGCACGACGAGGAAACCATCCGGCGCGCCGACCACGTGGTGGATCTGGGCCCCGGTGCGGGGCGATTGGGCGGCGAGGTGGTGGCCCAGGGCACCTTCGCAGACATCCTCGCATCGCCGCGCTCCGAGACGGCGCGCTGCCTGCGCGAGCCGCTCTCTCATCCCACCAGAGGTCTCCGCCGCGCGGTCGACTCCCAGAGCCCGGCCATCCGCGTGCAGAAGGCAAGCCTGCACAACCTGCGCGGGCTCGATGTGTCGCTCCCCCTCGGCAGGCTTGTGGCGCTATCCGGCGTGAGCGGCAGCGGCAAGAGCACGCTGATGCGCGAGATCCTTGAGCCCAACCTGCGCGCCGCGCTCGCGGCGAAGCGCAAGAGCAAGCTGCAATGGCAGGGCTGTAGCGCGCTCGAGGGCTGGGAGCAGGTCGAGCGCGTGCTCGAGGTCGACCAGACCCCCATCGGCAAGACGCCGCGTTCCTGCCCGGCAACCTACGTCGGCGTGTGGGATGCCATCCGCAAGCTCTACGCGAACACACCCGAGGCGCGTCTGCGCGGCTTCACGGCGGGCCGTTTTTCCTTCAACACGGCCGGCGGCCGATGCGAGGCCTGCGAAGGGCAGGGCGTGCAGAAGGTCGAGATGAGCTTCCTGCCGGATGTGAGCGTGGCCTGCGAGGAGTGCCGTGGCGCGCGCTTCAACAGCGAAACGCTCGAAGTGCGCTACCGCGAGCGCAGCATCAGCGAGGTGCTCGACATGAGCGTCTCCGATGCCGCGGTCTTCTTCGAAGCACATACCGCCATCTCGCGGGCGTTGAAACTGCTGTGCGAGGTGGGGCTTGGCTATCTGCGTCTGGGCCAGCCGAGCCCGACACTCTCGGGTGGTGAAGCCCAGCGCATCAAACTCGTGACGGAACTCGCCCGCGTGAAGGGCGAGGTGGCGGCCGCCGGACGCCCACAGCCGCTGTATCTGCTGGACGAGCCCACCGTCGGCCTGCACATGGCGGACGTGGAGCGCTTGCTCGAGGTGATGCACCGGCTTGTAGAGGGCGGTGCCACGGTGCTCGTGATCGAACACAACCTCGAGGTGCTCGCTGAAGCAGACTGGCTGATCGATCTCGGCCCCGAAGGTGGCTCAGGCGGCGGTAGCATCGTGGCCTGCGGTACGCCAGAGGCCGTGGCGGCGGTGAAGGCCTCTTACACGGGCAAGGCGCTGAAGCCCGTGCTGCATCGGAGCAAAAAGAAAAAAGCAGCGGCACTAAAGGCATGACAGGGTCCGATTGGCGTTCTGCATTGCGTGAGGAACTCGGGCCTCTGCTCGACTCCCTCGCGCGAGGCGAGGGCGCGCCACCGGCGCTGCGCTATCGCATCGAGGGCTTTGCGCGCGCCGTGTGCAGTCTGGGTTTGGCCCCGCCGGAGGATGTGGTCCGCTGCCTGCGGGAGGCCTACGCGACTGCGCTGGGCCCTTCAGCCGCGGATTACACTGACGACGATTTTCGCGTCCTCGAGGGCGCAACACACTGGCCCTGCGTACCCGTGCGCTTGCCGCGCGCACCGGTGTACACGAGTTCGGCACCCTGAAACCAGACCACATCGCAACAGGAGCGGACCATGCAGCATGTAGAACCGGAGCAAGCACAGTTCCGAGCCCTGATGGGCATGGACCCGGATCTCGGGCCCGTGGAGATGATCAACATGCTCCGCTACCGGGAGCACGCGGTGTATCCGGACGGGAGCGGGCATTCACCCTGCGCCGGGCGCGAAGCCTATCTGCGTTACGGCCTGGCGGTGCAGGCCTTTCTGGACAGGGCGGGTGCGAGCATCGTTTGGCACGGCACGCCGCGGTTGATGTTGATCGGCCCGCAGGACAAAGCCTGGGACGATGTCCTGATCGTGCGTTACCCGGATCTGCGCGCGTTCACCACGATGATCACGGATCCCGCGTATCTGGAGATCGCCGTGCATCGCTCGGCCGCGCTGGAAGACTCCCGCCTGATCGTCACCGGCCCGGCGAACGCGACCACGCTGAGCGACTGAAGCGCTCTTTCAGAACTCCGCCTCCGCATTCCCTTGCGCGCGCAGCGTGGCGCGCAGCAGGCTTGCCGCATCTGCCAGCTCTTCCTTGCTGGCAGAGCGCGCACGGGCAAACGACAGATCGCCCATATCGTCGGCTGGTATCAGGTGCAGGTGCGTGTGCGGCACCTCGAAGCCCGCGATGATCAGGCTGACGCGCAGCGGCTTCCACGCTTCCTTGATGCCATGGGCGATCTTCTGCGACACCGCGATCAGGTGACGCGCCGTTGCCTCTGGCACCGCATCCCAATGATCGATCTCCGCGCGTGGTACCACGAGCACATGGCCTTCACGGATCGGCTGGATCGTCAGGAACGCCACGCAATCGGCGTCTTTCCAGACGAAATGGCCGGGGAGGTCGCCGTTGATGATGTGGGTGAAAACGCTGGGCATGGTGGCTCCGGTGTGTCAGAGGGGCAGGCGGATCTGGTCGTCCCGCGCAAGGAAATCACGCAGGTTGCGGGGTCGGTAAGCGGCGTGGTGCAGGTAGCGCTGTTCGGCGCTTGGGTGCAGCGTCTCGTCGGCGTTGGTGGTGCCGATGGGGCGCCACGCGGTGCCGAGGAGCCGCATCGGCAGCGGTATGTGCGTGTGCAGCACTTCGCTGTTGTCGGTCTGCATCAAGGCGTCTAGCGCAGCACGGTCCACGCCAAGTCCGGCGCGCTCAGCCTGCGTGATCATCCACTCGAGGCTGATGTAGGACAGTCCCGCTTCCCTGGGCCCGCCTCCCACATCCCCGTGCGCGCCGCTGAACCAGGCTTGCTCGGTACGGCTGCGGTCGGCGCGGGTTTTCCAGAGTGTCGGTGCGTAGGCGGCGCGGCGCTCATCAATGGCCAGAGCGTGGCAGGCGTGATCGACGATGCGGCTCATGGTGGTGTCATGGAAGCGGTGCCGCGTGGCGTCGAAGCCGGGAAAGAGATCGAGCGGAATGCCAAGCGCTCCCACGGTGTCCCACACGCCGAGAAAGCGCACGCGCAGTTCACGCGAACGCCCCTCACGAAAACGCAGGGCGTTGTCCGCATCGGGCCCCCAATGCGTGCGGTACACGTGGTAGGCGTCCGGAATCTGCGCCTCGAGCTGCCGCTCCAGCAGCCCCACATTGCGCAACATCCCGATGCAGGACCGTACCGCATACGCGCCGCGGCTGAAGCCGAAGAAAAACACCTCGTCTCCCGGGCTGTGATTCAGCACGAGGAAGCGATAGAGCGTCTGGATTTCGCGGTCTATGCCAAGGCCGAAAGCGCCCGCGCCCAGTGCATCGAATCCGCCCGCAGAGCCCAGCCCCGGGTGATAGAACGTGACCTGCGAAGTGCCGTCGGCCGCGCGGGCTTTGATCAGCCGCGCAAGCCGCAGCACGTTGGTGGCGCGCTGCGGAATGTCGGCATCCTGCCAGGTGCCGTCGCAAAGGATGATCAGCCGTTTCATCGTGCCGGGGCGAGTGGAACCGGGGGCAGTATAGGGGCTGAGTCGCACGCGCGGGCAGTGGTCCGGCAAGGCGGCTAGACTGCCTCCCTCGCCATAAGAGGCCGCCGCCGTGCGAAAACTGCGAAACTTTGTGCTGACCGCCATGCTCGGTGGCCTCGCCGTCATCCTGCCCTTGCTGCTTTTCGTTGCCTTGGCGCGATGGTTTGCGGGGCTTCTGCGTGAACTCACGCAACCTCTGGCAGGCGTGATCGGCCCGCATATCGCCGGCGGTGACAGCTTGGCTTTCGCGGTCGCTGTGGCCGTCATGCTCGCAGCCTGTTTCCTGACGGGCATCCTGCTCCGCACCCGTGTGGGTGCCATGACCTGGGAGAGCATCGATCATCTGCTCGAGCGTCTCACGCCGGGTTATCGCACGGTGCGCGACACCGTCGGCCAGTTGCTGGGCGCGGGGCAGGGCGCGGGCGCCTTGCGCGGGGAGGTCGCACTGGTGCGGCTCAACGGGCCCCAATCGCCGGTATCGCAGATTGCCATCGTTACCGCGCGGCACGCAGACGGGAGCTTCACGGTGTATGTGCCGACGGCGCCCTTGCCCACGCAGGGCTTCGTCTATCACTTGCGCCCCGAGGTGGTGGAGTTGCATCCGGAGATCGGGTTCGAGGCAGCGATGCGCGTGGTTCTGGCGTGTGGTTCAGGTGCTGCGGATCTTTTGGGAGCGGAAGCGGTGCGTAGCGCTTAAATGGGTGTTGTACCCGGCGCGCCGATCTCGTCGGCCAGCATCCGCAGAGCCGGGCCGCAGGGTGCCTCCACCTTGAGCGCGAGCATTTCGTCTGCACGCGTTCGGCCCATCCCGAGAGCCACGATCGGTACACCGCTCTCTGCTGCGTGGCGGCAGAAGCGGAATCCCGAATAGACCATCAAAGACGTGCCCACGCAGAGGAGCAAGCGCGCGTTCGCTACTGCTTCCATGCAGTGCTGCACCACCGCACGTTCCACGCTGTCGCCGAAGAAAACCACGTCGGGCTTGAGCACGCCGCCGCAGGCCTCGCAGTGGGGAACGCGGAAATCTTCCGGCACATGCTCCGATGTGTTGGCGTCGCCATCGGGTGCGGGCGTGGACCGCGCCGTCGCATAGGCGGGGTTGTCGGCCACCAGACGTTTCTGGATGTCGTCGCGGCTGAGGCGGACCGTGCAATGAAGGCAGCGCACGGTGTGCAGGCTGCCGTGCAACTCCGTGACGGCGCGGCTGCCCGCCTTCTGGTGGAGGCCATCGACGTTCTGCGTGATCAGTGTGGTGACCGTGCCGTGGTGTTCCAGCGCGGCGAGTGCATGGTGCGCGGCATTGGGCGCGGCGGCGCTGAAATAGGGCCAACCCAGAATGCTGCGCGACCAGTAGCGGCGCCGCGCGGCTGGATCTGCCGCGAACTCCTGTCCTTGCACCGGTGCCCGGCCCCGCCAGTTTCCCTCGGCGTCACGGTACGCGGGGATGCCGGACTCTGTGCTGCATCCGGCACCGGTCAGGACCACCACGGGTCCGCCCGGACGCAGCAAAGAGGCGAGCGGCTCGATGCGTGCGCCGAGTTCGGCCTCTGTCAGCGGTGCGGTTGCAGTGTCCATGGGCCTGCTTACCCTCGACGGGGCCACGTGGATCTGTGGCGGCGCTTCCGCCGTGCCTGCGTTAGCATGCGCAGTACCTTTTTGACGGAGGCTTTTACCCGATGCGCAGCCTGATGCTTGCCCTCTTGATGTTCGCCGCCCCGCTCGCGCTTGCCGCAGGTGAGCACGGTCTTGACTACAACCTCGTGCGTCTGGATGCCTCGGCCACCGCCGAGGTGAAGAACGACCAGATGCGTGTGGATCTGGTGGTCGAGCACAACGCCCGTGATGCGGGCGCATTGCCCGAGCTGGTGAACAGCGATATGCGCTGGGCGCTCGAGGCATCAGCCAAGCGTAGTGCCGTCCGGGCCCAGACAGGCGAGTACAGCACGCAGCCGGAGTATGCCTCCACGCGCATCGTGGGGTGGCGTGCGATCCAGGAGTTGCGACTGGAGGGCGAGGACTTCGCGGCGGTCAGCGCACTGGTGACGGAACTGCAGCAGAAGCTTCAGGTACGAAGCATGAGTTTCGTGCCCACCCGCGCTACACGCCTCAAGGCAGAGGCCGAGTTGACGCGTGAGGCGCTGAAGGCCTTCGGTGAGCGCGCGAAGCTGATCGCGGAATCGATGGGCGCCAAAGGCTACGAGGTGGTCGACATCAACGTGGGTAGTGCGCCGGAGCCGGTTCTCTACCGCACGCGTGGTGTCAGCATGATGGCCATGGCGGCGGATGCCGCGCCGGCACCCGTGGCGGTGGAGTCCGGCACGGCGTCCATTACCGTCAGCGTGAGCGGCCAGATCCAGTTGCGCTGAAGGGCGGCAGTCGCGGGCATGGCCCGCTCCCACGGATCTCGGGCATGGTGTGGGAGGGGGCCATGCCCCCGACACGGATCGCGGGCGTGGTGTGGGAGGGGGCCATGCCCCCGACACGGATCTCGGGCATGGTGTGGGAGGGGGCCATGCCCCCGACGTGTCTGACGTCAGGCTTGAGTCGTTCGCAAGGCCAACTCCCACACGGGGAACGATTCAGCCCAGTGACTTTTCCGCCGCATCCACCGTCTGGTAGATCAGCGTGTTGATCGTCATCGGGCCCACGCCACCGGGGACCGGCGTGATCGCCGCTACGCGCTCCGAGAGCGGACCGAGTTCGATATCGCCCACACCGCCGGGGTGATAGCCGGCATCCACCACAACGGCGCCATCCTTGATCCATTCGGCGCGGATGAACTCCGGCTTGCCAACCGCGCCCACCACCACATCTGCCTGCCGCACGAAGGATTCCAGATCGCGTGTGCGTGAGTGGCAGATGGTCACGGTGCAGTTCGCGTTCAACAGCATCAGTGCCATCGGCTTGCCAAGGATCGGGCTGCGCCCGACGACCACAGCATGCTTGCCCGCAAGCGGAATATCGTAAGCCGCGAGCAGACGCATGATGCCTGCAGGCGTGGCGGATCCGTAGGCGTGCTCGCCCATCGCCATCCGACCGAAGCCGAGGCAGGTCACACCATCGACGTCCTTCCCGAGAGCAATCGTGTCGAAGCACAGCCGCTCGTCGATCTGCGGCGGCGCAGGGTGCTGCAGCAGGATGCCGTGGCAGTCGGGGTTGGCGTTCAGTTCGGAAATGCGTGCCAGCAATTGCTCGGTGGTGGTGCTCGAGGGCATCTCGACCGCGATGGATTCCATGCCGATGCGCTTGCAGGCGTTCTGTTTCATGCGCACGTAGGTGGCGCTGGCGGGGTCATCGCCCACCAGGATTGTTGCCAGGATCGGGGTGCGACCCGAGCGCTCGCGGATGGCGGCAACGCGGCCGGAGAGTTCGGTCTCGGTTTTCTGGGCAACGGCCTTGCCGTCCAGGATGAGCGCGGACATGGTGGGAGTTCCTTCGGTGAGTGCAGTGTCGGATCGAGGCGACAGGTATTCTGTCACCGCGCAGAGAGCGGGCCAAGCCGCGCCAAATTCCATCGAGTCCGGATTGACCGCGTTCAGGGCCCGCCGGTACTATCGCGTCCCCGTAAGTAAGGGCGGATCTCAGGCTTTCGGGGTATAGCGCAGTCTGGTAGCGCGCCTGCTTTGGGAGCAGGATGTCGGGGGTTCGAATCCCTCTACCCCGACCACTCATCCGCCTTCAGACGTTCAATGGTGGCTGTAGCTCAGTTGGTAGAGCACGGGATTGTGATTCCCGGTGTCGCGGGTTCGATCCCCGTCAGTCACCCCAAATTTTGTCTCGCACGGTATTCTCGCGGCTCCGGCCCACAAGCGCCAACCCGGAGCCTCTGATGTCCTTCGTCAAGATCGAAACACCCCGTCCCGGCATTGCTCTGGTAACGCTCGATCGCCCTGAGCGCATGAACGCCATGGCTTTTGATGTCATGGTTCCTCTGCGCGAAGCACTCGAACAACTCAGCTTCGACAACACCGTGCGCGTGGTGGTGCTGACCGGAGCCGGGGAGGGCTTCTGCTCGGGCGCTGACCTGGTGGATCCCGGTTACCTGCCGATTTTCGACGGGCTGACGGTGCCGGGCATCTCGCGTCGCGCGATGAAAGTACTGGATGACGTTATCCGCTCGCTCCGCGATATGCACCAGCCTGTGATCGCGGCGATCAACGGACCGGCGATCGGGGGTGGCTTTTGCCTGGCGATGGCGACGGATATCCGTATCGCTGCCGACGTGGCCTACTTCCGCGCAGCCGGCATAAACAACGGCCTCACCGCGGCAGAGTT
>CAIXOY010000684.1 GCA_903921135.1 uncultured Gammaproteobacteria bacterium | reverse complement strand
CCGATCGCGTCTTGCTGAACCAGCCCACGCTCAGCAAGACGCTGGATCGTCTGGAGCGCGACGGCCTCATCAAGCGGAGCCGCGAGGCGGCCAACCGCCGCAGCGTCACCGTGAGCCTCCAGCCGCGCGGGCGTGCGCTGGCGGCAAAGCTCGTCCCGCTGGCGAATGCCCACGAAGGCGAGGCCTTCTCTGCCTTGAGTCTGGCCGAGCGCAAAGCGCTGGTGCGCATGCTTCAGCGCACCATCGCCACCAACGTTTGATATCGCTTCCGCTCAGTCCCCGACCAGCGCCGCGAAGCCCGTCGGATCGCCCGTCTCCATGTCCACCAGCACCACCCATTCCGCGCGGCGTGCGATCAACGGCAGGTAGCGCAGGCGATCACGCGGGAGGCCTGTGCCGGCCACGGCGGCGTCCAGTACCGTGGCGGCGTCGGGAGCGGAGCGGAGGAGGGCATCCAGCGGGCGTGCCTCGGTGCGCAGTTGCGCGCGTGCGGTCTCGTCCCAACTGCGCCAGTAGCGCGGGCGCTGCGCAAGGTCGGTGCCGGCAAGCGCTGCCGTGAGAGTTTCCATCCTCTCAGCTTCGTCCGAGGGCACTTCGGTGCGCAGCAGTCGTGGCCCGTGCAGTGGCAACGTCCGCAGCCCTTCCGGTGCGCTCGGCAGTTCATTCCGGACGACCTCGCTGGCGCTCACCACCCGGAAGCGGTTGTGTTCCAGTGCCAGTGCTACGGGCCGCGCCTCGAACAAGACGTGCAAGCCATACAGCAGGGCCCCGGTCTGCAGGAGCAGGATCACCGCGAGGTCCTTGCGCAGCACCGGCCAGCCTTTGCTGCGATCGAATACGGCGAAGGTTGCAAGCGGCCCCAGAGCCACGTCCACGGCCACCAGCACGCGGAAAAGATCGATCCCACCCGCAATATGCGCGTAGGGATGGGGGTACCAGACGAAGAAGACGAGTGCGAGCGCGAGCAGCGCCACGGCGATGCTGGCCAGCGAATGCACCGTGGCGGCTCTGAGGCGGGAGCCCAGATCGAGGCGGGGCATCATGCGTATGTCGGGTCCTGCTCAGGTGTGTGATCCCGGTGCTGCGCGCCGGGGTGAAACGGCCGGAAATGTAGCAGCCGGGGCCGCAACTGAAAAACACGGGGGTTTCAGCCTCTGCGCCGGCGCTTACGGACCGCGGGCGCAACAGCCCGCGCATGGGTTTGGCCGTTCCCACCCGCACATTTGCCATGTCGGAGGGGCCGCCCGCGTGTGGTCCGGCAGCGCCTGCCCTCGCAGGGTGGGAGATTCGAGCCCCTCAGGGCCCTATAATCCGCGCCGGCCGGAAGAAGGCACTCCCGCTCCGGCCCATTCCGCATTCAGGCATCGGACGTCCCCGCCGGGGGCGCAGGCAGGTTTTTTTGCTGAGGAACGCCGCTACGTCACGGCTGCAGAGATTGCTCGACCACTGGACCGGGGCCGAGGCAGAGGCCCCGCGTCAGGACGTGGCCGAGCGGCTGGGGCAATGGCTCGGCATGCACGATGCGTTGCGTTTGCAGGCGGCGCAGCAACTGGTGGTGTCCGGTGAGCACGCCCCGGCCGGCGTGGAGCGCCCGGTCGCTGATGCTGATGCCCTCGGGCTTGAATGCCGACGCCTGCGCGCGGCGCTGCAGGCTGCCATTGCTGCGGAACAGGCCGATCCCGCGCTAGGCCCGGAAGCGGGCTTTCCCGCGTATCACCGCCGCTATCTCGGGCATCAGCGTCGCATGCAGGCCTCCATCGACAGCCTGCGCGGGCGGGCCCGGCAAGCGCTGGCCGAGGCCTCGCCGGAACTCGCGCGCCTTGCGCTGCTCGATGGCAGCGTGCAACAGCTGTTCGGGGCGCGGGAGCAGAAACTCCTTGCGCAGGTTCCGTTGTTTCTCAAGGAGCGCTTCGAGCGCCTCCACCGTCAGGAACCTGACGAGACGGGGGCCGTACCGCTGCCGCTCGCCTGGTTCGACACCTTCCGGCGCGATGTGCAGGAGGCCCTGCTCGCCGAACTCGAGACGCGCCTGCAGCCCGTGCTCGGCATGATCGACGCCCTTCACCAAGACACGAAGTTGAGCTCATGAGACCGTCCTCCCTTTCGACGCTTGCCGTGGCTCTGGTGTTTGCGCTGGGCGCCGTGGCGGTGTTCTGGGTCGGCGCGGGTTTCGCGCAGAGCAGCTTCGTGGCCCTCTCGCTCACAGTGCTGATCGGTGCGGTGTACCTCTGCGGCGCACTGGAGATCTTCCGGTTCCGGCGCGAAAGCGAGGGGTTCGCGGCAGCGCTCGGATCACTCGGCGATGCGCCGCCTGTGCTGGAGGACTGGTTGTCCGCCGTACCGGCCACGCTGCGTGACGCGGTGCGTCTGCGCATCGACGGTGAGCGCGTGGCGCTGCCAGGGCTGTTGCTTACCCCCTATCTCGCCGGTTTGCTGGTGATGCTCGGGATGCTTGGCACTTTCCTCGGTGTGGTGCTTACCTTCAAGGGCGCGGTGCTCGCGCTCGAAGGCTCCGCGGATCTGCAGGCCATCCGGCAGGCGCTCGCGGGGCCGATCAAGGGGCTGGCTTTTTCCTTCGGTACCTCGGTGGCCGGTGTGGCGAGTTCAGCGATGCTGGGGCTGATGTCGGCTATCAGCCGGCGCGAGCGTGTCTCTGTGATGCAGCTCTTCGAGCGGCAGCTGGCGAGCGTTTTCCGCACGTTTTCGGTGGCACACCGCCGCGAGCAGACCTTCAGTGCGCTGCAGGCCCAGGCCGATGCGCTCCCGGCCATCGCCACACAGATGCAGGAGATGCTCGCGCAGATCGGAAATCGCCACCGCGAGTCCGT
>CAIXOY010000683.1 GCA_903921135.1 uncultured Gammaproteobacteria bacterium | reverse complement strand
GCCTTCGATCTCGAAGCGCGCGAATCCGCCGGCGTGATGATGAGCAAAGACGCTCGCGAGGGGCCGCGCGCGTTCAAAGAGAAACGCCCGCCCGTCTTCCGCGGGGAGTGACCATGAGCCTCTTTGCCGCAGCCTATGCCCGCGCGCCCGAAGGCATGGAGATCGCCGCCATCGCCGCGGCAGACCCCGCGCGCATCGCGCTGTGGGGCGCGCAGGGCCAGATGGATTTCGCCACGCTGAACGCGCTCTCCAACCGTCTTGCTCGGCGCCTGTGCGCGGCGGGCCTCGTGGCGGGCGATGCGCTGGCGCTGGTGTGCGGCAACCGCATGGAATTTGCCGTGGTGCGCTTTGCCGCGCACCGCAGCGGGCTGCGGCTCACGCCGGTGAACTGGCATCTTTCGCCCGAAGAGATCGCGTGGATCGTGGCCGATTGCGAGGCGCGTGCGTTGTTTCTGGACGAGTGCGCGGCGGGCGCGGCGGCATCGGCAGCATCCGCGCCTGCGCTGGCGCTGCGCGTGTCGATCGGTGCCACCCAACCCGGCTACATGGCCTGGGACGATGCGCTCGCCGGTATGGACGGAGCCGATATTCCCGATCCCTCGCTCGGCAGCACCATGCTCTACACCTCGGGCACCACCGGCAGGCCGAAGGGCGTGTTCCGCCGCCAGCCCGATCCGGCCGCGGCGGCGCAGATGCAGCAGATCCTCACCGCGGTGTTCCGCTTCGATCCGGAAAGCGGCACCGACCGCGCGCTCGCCACCGGCCCGCTCTACCACGCCGGACCTTTCGGCTTGTGCCTGAATACGCCGCTCACGGCGGGCATCGGCACGGTGCTGATGGACGGCTGGGATCCCGCGCGCATGCTCGCGCTGATCGAAGAACACCGCATCACGCACACCTTCTGCGTGCCCACCATGTTCAACCGCCTGCTGCAGTTGCCGCCGGAGATCCGCACCGCGCATGAGCTCTCCAGCCTGCGCTTCCTGATCCACGGCGCGGCGCCCTGCGCGCTGGAGACGAAGCGGCGCATGCTTGACTGGTTCGGGCCGATTCTCTGGGAAATGTTCGCGGGCACCGAGGGGCCGGGTACCTTGGTGGGCCCGGAGGAATGGCTGCAGAAACCGGGCACCGTGGGGCGGCCTGCGCCCGGGCAGGTGCGCATCCTCGATGAGTCGGGCCAGCAACTGCCCGCGGGAGAGACTGGGGGTGTCTATCTGGTCAACCCGCCCGGCAGCAGCTTCGAGTATTTCCGCGATCCCCAGAAAACCGCAGCGGTGCAGCAACAGGGTGATTTCACGGCTGGCGATATCGGCTATCTTGACGCAGACGGATACCTCGTCCTCCCCGGGCGCAGCGCCGAGGTCGTGATATCGGGTGGCGTGAACATCTATCCGCAGGAAGTCGACGATGTGCTGGCGCTGCACCCTGCAGTAGCGGATGTGGCCTGCGTGGGAACGCCGCACGCGGATCTGGGCGAGGTGCTGACGGCGGTGGTGGAGTTGCTGCCGGGCCACGCGCCGGATGAGGCCTGCCGGCAGTCATTGCTCGCGTTCTGTGAAGGAAGGCTTGCGAAACAGAAGTGGCCGCGCGCCGTGGATTTCGTGTCGCGCCTGCCGCGCTCGGAGGCAGGAAAGGCGCTGCGTGCGCGGATACGCGCGCCGTACTGGGCGGATCGCGCTCAGCAGATCTGAGCGCTGCCTGCGTTGCTGTCGTGATCGGTCGAGCGCTTCATCCGTGTGGAGCATTGATCGGCGCGCGTGGCGGCGCGTAGAGTCCGGGCGAGCGCGCAGCCTCGCGCGCCTTCCCTGGAGCGCCGCATGTCGAAGCTGCTGACAGAGTCCGATGTTTTTCCGTGGGCCGAGCGCACGCTCGGCGGGCGCATCGTCGCGTCGCGGCGGCAGGGCGGTCGCGAATCCGGCGGGCGTCCCGGCTGGTTTGTCGACGTGGACGCAGGCGGCACGATCCGCCCGTTCTACATCCGCGGCGATCGAGGCGGTGATTTCGGCTTCACGCGCGAGTACGGGCTGCAGCGCGAGACGCGCGTGCTGCGCCTGCTGCGCGAGGAAGGCATCCCCGTGCCCGAGGTCATCGCCACCAGCGATGAGCCGAACGCGGCGATCCTCGAATTCATCCCCGGCGTGAACGATTTCACGACGCTGCCCACTGCAGCGCAACGCGATGCGGTGGCGCGGGATTTCGCGCAGGTGATGGCGCGATGGCACGCGATTCCGGCGCAGAAGTTCGTCGAGATCGGCCTCGATGCTCCGCGTGATGCAACCGAACTTGTGTGCACCGATCTCGCGGTCTGGGAGCGCGGGCATTTTCCGCTGATCGACGAGCC
Source organism: uncultured Gammaproteobacteria bacterium (assembly GCA_903921135.1). GTDB lineage: Bacteria > Pseudomonadota > Gammaproteobacteria > Pseudomonadales > UBA5518 > UBA5518. The sequence continues at coordinate 6,257 of CAIXOY010000683.1, read as the reverse complement.
GGTGCCGCTCGTCAGTTTCGCCTGCGGCTGGTTGCGGCGGAACCTGCCGGAAATGCCCGAGCGCCTGGTGCTGGTGCAGGGCGATACCGGGCCGGGGCAGTTCCTGTTCCGCGACAACCGCGTGCAGGGCGTGGTGGATTTCGAGCTCGCCAATCTGGGTGATCCGATGCGCGAGCTCGCGCACATCCGCACCCGGGACGTTTGGTACCCGACAGGCAATCTGCCGGACTGGTTCCGCTACTACAGCGAGGCGAGCGGCGTGCCGCTCGATCTGCACAAACTGCGCTATTACAGCGTGATCGGGATGTTCACCACGGCGCTCGCGCTGGGCCCGGTGGTGCAGAAGCTGAATCCGGCCGACGAGCACGCGGAGTGGATCGCGCAGGAAGTGTGGTCACGCAAGGCCACCGCCGAAGCTATCGCCGAGGCGATGGGCATCCGGCTCGATGCGCCTCGCTTGCCGGTGCCGGATCGCCCGCAGGTCGATCTGCTGTTCGGTGCGATGCGCAGCAATCTGCTCGAGGAACAACTTCCCGCCATTGACGATCCTTTCCTGCAGCACCGCATGCAGATGTCCCTGCGCTTGCTCACACACCTGCAGAACCACGCGGCTATCGGCGCGGAGATCGAGCAACTGGAGCTCGAGGACATGGGGCGTTTGCTCGGCAAGCGGCCGCGCAATCTGCGCGAGGGCGTGCGTGCGGTCGACGCGCTGGTTCGCGCAGCGGAGCCGGCGCGTGACGAGGAGATTCTCGGTTACCTCTATCGCCAGAGCGTGCGTGATACGGCTCTTATGCGCGGTGCGATGGGGCGCGCCGAGCATGCACGGGCGTCTGCCATCTCCCAGCGCGTCGCGGCTTTCTCGTAGGAGCGGGCCATGCCCGCGACGGCCCTGCGGTCGGGGGCATGGCCCCCTCCCACACAAGCCCCTCAGTCGGGGGCATGGCCCCCTCCCACACGGATCCGGTCCCTACCGGGCGGGTGCCTCGTAAACCGTCTTGCCACCAACAACGGTGCGCAGCACCTTCACGTTGGCGATGTCTTCGGGCGGGATCGTGAGGGGGTTGCGGTCCAGCACGATGAAGTCGGCGAATTTGCCGGTTTCAAGCGAGCCGGTTACCGCATCGTCATGCAGCGAATACGCGGCGTTGATGGTGGCGGCGCGCAGCACAGCCTCGGCGCTCAAGCCGGGGTCTTTGCCCAGCCTGCCGCGGTAGGCGGGGTCGGCGTCCGGGCGGTTGCTGCGGGTGACGCCCACTTTCAGTGCGAACCATTCGTCCAGCGCATCCACGGGCCAGTCGCTGCCGAACGCCACGCGGGCGCCGTGTGCGGCCAGCAGGCCTGCGGGCTCGATCATGGCCATGCGCTCGGGGCCGAAGATGTCGACGAGGCCGAGCGTGTCTCCTGCGGGTTTGCCCCACTGCATCGACAGCACCGGAATCACATCCAGCGCGCGGTAGCGGGGCCGGTCCTGCTCGGAGACGATCTCGTTGTGGGCGATGGCCGCGCGGATGTCCTTGCCGGGTAGCGCCTTGCGCATGGATTCGTAGCCGTCCAGCGCAGCGCGCACCGCGCCGTCGCCATCGGCGTGGATGTGCGGGTTGATACCGTTGCTGCCCAATCCCGTGAGGATCGCGGCGAGCGGCGCAGCGGGGAAATAGGGCTCCGGTCCGCGGCTGCTGCCCGGTACCCAGCGCGGGGCGTCCGCGGTGCCGGCGTTGACGCGGTAGGGTTCGAGCATGGTGCCCGTCAGCGCAGGCGCGGCGATCACGCCGTCCAGGAACAGCTTGGCGTTGCGTACCCGTATGCCCGGCGCGGGTTCTGGCGCGCCGCCGTCGTGCCGCCGTGAGACATCCACCACGCGCGCCACCGCCGCAGCAGGATCCGCGCCCTCTTTGGGGTCTATGGCGACCGCAAAGTGCCCGCGTGCCGTGAGTCCGCCTGCGGCGTGCACGGCCGAGAAGGCCTCGATGGACTCGAGCCCGGCGGCGGCATCCAGAAATCCCGTGACGCCCTGCGAGGCCATCATCGCGAGCGCTGCCTCGGCGGCCTTGCGGTTCTGCTCCGGCGTTGGGGGTGGTACCAGCGTGCTGAACACCTCGTAGGCGGCGTCTTCCAGCAGCCCCGTGGGTTCGCCGTTGGCGTCACGCCAGATCTTGCCGCCCAGCGGGTCTTTGGTGTCGCGGGTGATCCCGCCCAGGGCGAGCGCCCGCGAATTCGCCAGCACGGTGTGACCGAAAGAGGAGCGGATGATGATCGGTCGCGTGGTGCTGAGCGCATCCAGATCTGCGCGGCTGGTGCGCACGCCCGGTGGCAGCATGTTTTCCTGGAACCAGGCCACCACCAGCAGCCAGGCATCCGGCCCCTCGGCCTCGGTTGCATCGAGACAGGCTTTCACGCGTTGCTGCAATTGCGGCACGGTCAGCGCCGCATATTCGAGGTTGCATTTGAGCAGGGCCCCGCCCGCCTCGAAGGGGTGCATATGCGCATCGATCAGCCCGGGCATGACGAAGCGCCCGGCGAGGTCCTCCTGCCGCGTGCCTGCTCCGATAAAGGGCCGAACTTCCGCTTCGCTGCCGGCGTGAACGATGCGCCCCGCCGTTACGGCCAGTGCCTCCACCTGCCGGGAGCCGGCGTCTGCGGTGAAGATCACGGCATTGCGGTAGACCGTGTCGGCGGGCGTCGCGGCCTGGCTTGCGCCGGAGCAGGACAGCAGGGTTGCGGCAAGAACAGCTGCGAATCGCATGGCAGGTTTCCGTGTGGCGGGCAGGGCGGGGCCCCGCCAACCATAACCAGCGTCACCCGGAGCGTGCAATTGGCCCCCGGCTCTGTGACCCGGCTCACACAACGGTGTCTGTCAAAGGGTCTCTGGGTGATGGCAGTGCGTTTGGCGAAGGTCTAGACTGACCAACCGTAGTCATACGCATATGAATGTAGCGCGATGTATTCCAGGTCGAGCAGGCAATCCGGCATGACGCTGGTCGAGCTCCTGGTGGCCCTTGCGGTTGCCATGCTCCTGATTTCGTCCGGAATCCCGGGTTTCACCACGCTCACACGCAACAACCGTCTGGTTGCCAGCGCCAACGCGCTCACCGGCCTGCTGGGCGAAGCCCGCTCCGAGTCCGTATCCCAGCGCCGCCCCGTGTCGGTGTGTGGGAGCTCCTCGGGTACCGCCTGCAATGCCGCCTGGGCCTCGGGCGCCGTGGCCTTTCTGGATGCCGACGCAGACGGCGTGATCGATGCGGGCGATACCGTACTGCGCCAGGTGAGCAACCCCGTGCCCTCCGTCACGGTGGCCCTGACAGGCCCCACCACGGTGCGTTACACCAGCATGGGATGGCTCGCTGCCAATTCTGCCGGCACGTTCCGTTTCTGTGATGAGCGCGGCAGCGGTTACGCGCGTGCGTTGCTGGTCTCGGCCACCGGACGCGTGAGCGCGGCCACCGACACCGACTCCCCCGCTGATGGCATCGTCGACGATGCCGGCGGCACCAACGTCAGTTGTCCCTGAGCCATGTCCGCCGCAGCGCCTTCGCATCCCGGCCGCCAGCGCGGTTTCACCCTGATCGAGGTGATGATCGCGGTGGTCGTGCTCTCGATAGGCTTGCTGGGAGTGGCGGCCCTGCAACTCACCGCGAAGAAATCCAGCCATCAGGCCTGGCAGCGCGCGCAGGCGGTGCTGCTGGCCGACAGCCTGCTCGAGCGCGTGCGCATCAACCCTTCAGCCGCCGCCGCCTACCACACCGGCACCGGCAACTCGGCGCTCGGGGGTGGCACCCTCGGCACACCCGCGCGGGACTGCTCTACCCAGACCTGCACCGCAGCCCAGATGGCGACATGGGATCTCTGGAACTGGGAGCGGCGACTCGACGGCACGGCCGTCCGCGATGCAGCCAACCGCAATGTCTCGGGTCTGGTCGATCCGCACGGTTGCGTGGTCTTCACGCGCGCCAGTGTGTCCTTCCCGAACACCGGGCAGCTCCGCGTGATCGTGAACTGGCGCGGCACTACCGATACCTCTGACGCCGTCGCAACGGGCACAGCCTGCGGACCGGATGCTGCGGGTTCCGTCGATTCCCGCCATCAGGTGATCGTCAACACCTACGTGATCGACGAGCGGGGGCTGGGCTGATGCACGCGCCGTGCATGCGGGGGCAGCGGGGCCTCACCATCGTCGAGCTGATGATCGCGCTGCTGCTCGGGCTTTTCGTCATCGGCGGCGTGATCTTCGTGTTCGCCGGCTCCAAGCGCAGCTACACCGAAACCGAGCAACAGACCCGCATCGCCGACAACGGGCGCTTCGCCCTGCAACTGCTGGAAAGCGAATTGCGGCTGGCGGGATTTTTCGGGGAATCGACGGCCGCCAATGTCGATCCCGATGGCGGCCTGGGCGCGGTCACCTCCGACTGCACTGCGCCTGCGCAGGCCTATGACATCGACAACTTCCTCGCGGTGCTGCGCGCCAGCAACGCCGGCGTAGCCGTCACCTGTGTCGCCGATGCCGTGCCGGCCTCGGATGTGATCGTCGTGAAATCGGTGCGGGCTCTGCCGCTCTCCGATGGCGTCCGTGACGACCCCTCCGATGACGACGGCACCATCGATTCCCCCAACGCGCTGAGCGGCCAGCTCAGCTATGTGATCAGCAATCCGCTGAAGGGCGTGCTCTTCGAAGGCGCCGATACCGCTCCCTCGATCGGCGACGGCGGCACCGTGCCGGGCGGCACGGCCTGGGAGTACCGCTTCCAGGTCTTCTATGCGCGAGCCGGCAACCCGCCCCAGCTGGCGCGCAAGACCCTGTCCTGGAACGGCGCGGGCATGAGCGTGGTCACCGAGAATCTGGTCGAGGGTGTGGAGCAGATGCGCCTGCGCATCGGCATCGACAGCAACGACGATGGCGAGGCAGACCGCTTCGTTACCGCCGATACCGCAGGCATAGACTGGTCCACGGTCTCGGCGCTGGAACTCAACCTGCTCCTGCGCGGCACTGGCATCGACGCCGCCTATACCGATACCCGCACTTACGATCTCGCGGGGCTCTCACTCACGCCGGGCGGCGCGTTCCGCCGCTTGCTGGTGAACAAGTCCGTATCGCTGCGCAACTCCACGCTCACGATCAGGGGGCGACTGTGAAAGAGATCCGATCTGTGAACCGGCAGCGCGGCGTGGCACTCGCCATCGCGCTGATCCTGCTCGCCGTGATCACCGTGCTCAGCGTCTTCGGGGCGGCCACCGGCGCACTCGATCTGCGGGTGAGCGGCAACATGCAGGCGGCCTTCGATTCCTTCCAGCAGGCTGAGGCCGGCGTGGCAGCGGTGGTGACCCTCTCGGGCACCGGCCCGGATCCTTTCACGGGCATCGATGACCCCGATCCGATGAACGGCGCCTCGGGCAATCCGCTGGGCAACCTGAACGATGGCGCGGGCAGCCTCGACCTGAACGTGATCCTGAAGGTGAATGCCGGCACCTGCCCGCGCTCGCGGCTCGGCTTCAGTGCCGACCTGATCGCCTGTGACCATTACCGTGTCGAATCCACGCACACCGCCGCCGACTCGCGCTCCAAGGTCGACGAAGGCGTTGTGAAGTCCGTCATCGGGAGTGCAACGCTATGAGCAGGTCCGTTTCCGTTCCCGCTGCAGCCCGCTGCTTCCTGGCCGCGCTTGCGCTGCTCCCCGCCCTGTTGCTGCCAGCCACCGGTGCTCTGGCCGACGACACCGAAATCTATCGCGCCGCCTACAGTTCCGGCAGCGGCACCGCCAGGCCGAAGGTGCTGATCATCTTCGACAACTCCGGAAGCATGGACACCATCGCGGAGCAGAAGCCGGCCTACAACCCTGCCACCACCTATCCCACCGTGACGGGCATCGTGAACGGGCGCCTCTATTGGGCAACGGGCTCGTCGGGCGATCCTCCCCCTGCCAACACCGGGCAGTGGATCAACGACTACCGCAACCGCTGCGCCTCCTCCTACACCCCGCTCGCCAGTACCGGATATTTTCAGAGCAGGCTCGCGATGTGGCGCACAGCCACCGTCACGTCCTGGAGTGATCTCGCCACCAGCACCACCGACCCCTTGCACGTCGACTGCTCCAACGACGTCACCAACAGCAACAACGGCAACGGCAGCGGCACGGGCAACCCGGGCAGTGGTTATCCGCGCTCCTCCACGCCGCGCCCTTACGGCAGCACCAGGCAGTCGAGCGTGTCCGGTGGCTGGAGCTCCTACAGGCTCTACAACGCCAACTACATGAACTGGTTCT
>CAIXOY010000682.1 GCA_903921135.1 uncultured Gammaproteobacteria bacterium | reverse complement strand
GCAAACCGCCCTGCGGCAGGGGTATAAGGTTGCCTTCCTGCAGTAGGAGTGGCGTGGCTTCGAGAGCACGAATCTCGGTGAAGGATGCGCGTGTACGGGTGCTGATCCGCGTACTGTCCGCATCGCCTCTCGCCTCACCGTCCTGTGCACTGGCCTTGCGTACGCCGATTCTCAGGTTTCGCAGCGGACGGTCCAGCTCACCCAGCAGCGCAGTGATGCGATCCAGCGTTTCGGGGGCCGCGTTCAGAACCAGGCTCTGGCGGTAGACCGACACGGTCTCCCAGGGACCGAGCAGCGGTTTGACCACTGCCAGCAGCGCCTCGGGATCTGCGCTCCGCACTTCGATGACGCGCGTGTCAGCCTGTGCTCCGAGCGAGGCCAGCAAAGACATCAGCATCAGGAACGCTCTCATCGTTTCGCTCTCCCCACGTAAACCGATGCTGACCTAGACTCCCGGCAGAATGCCATCAGGAGTCCCGACATGCCCACCCCGGTGCGATGCCCCTGGCTTGATCTGTCGAAGCCGCTGTACGTGCGCTATCACGACGAAGAATGGGGTGTGCCCGTGCACGACGACCGGGCCATGTTCGAGCACCTGTCGCTTGAGTGCGCACAGGCGGGGCTCAGCTGGTACACGGTTCTTTCGAGGCGCGAGAGTTACCGGCGTGCGTTCTGCGGCTTCGAACCGGAGACCATCGCCGCGTTCGGCCCCGCGGACGTGGAGCGTCTGCTGGGTGATTCGGGAATCATCCGGAACCGGGCGAAGATCGAAGCGGTCATCGGCAACGCCCGTGCCTGGCTCGAGTTGCAAGCGCGCGAGGGATCGTTTGCGGCATTCCTGTGGGGGTTCGTGGACGGTTCGCCGCGTGTGGCTGAGCGCCGCCACCTCGCGGACTATCCGGTCACGACCGAAACCTCCGACGCGCTCGCTCGTGAACTGAAGCGGCGCGGTTTCCGCTTCGTGGGCAGCACGAGTTGCTATGCGCACATGCAGGCAACGGGGATGGTCAACGATCACGTGCTGGACTGCTTCCGGCGCGAAGAGATCATTTCGGGCTACGGCGCTTACGGCGCCTAGCTCCGGCGGGTGCGGGGCTGTTCTCGCCGGTCGCGGTGTCTGGTTCGTTCTGCATCAGCCCCAGACCCATCTCGAAGGCTTGCCGCGTGAACGCGAGCAGGCGTGCCCAGTCGGCGTCGGGAAGTGCGCGAGCGGCGTCGTGTCGGCGGAAAATGTTGATGAAATCCCGCTCGCGCTCAAGTTGCAGCGGGAGTCCGTCCACACCCAATTCTTCGAGTACGGCCCAGAGTCGAGGCTGGTAACTGCGCGCCATGCGGAGTACGAAAGGAAGCGGGTCATTGCGCGCCAGGAGCGACGCGAGCCGCAGGATCAACTCCATCGAGAGGATCTCCCGGCCGTCCTCCACGGCTTCCCAGACGCTCTTGTCGCGCAGATCAAGCGCCCTGGCGATATCCGAGGCAGTCAGCCCTGCCACCTGCCGGACGTCGCGCAGCGAATCTCCGGCCACCGCCATCATGCGCAGTTGCTCGGGTGTACGGCCCGGGATTCTCGCTGTTGCATCGCGGCCGACGCCTGCCATGCGGAGGGCCGAGTCGGCGAGCGTGCCGATGGTGGCCACCCAAGGGGAAACGCTCGCTGGCGCTTGCTTTTCCGTGGCGCGTTGCCGCGAACGCGGCGCGGATTTCCGGGTAGTGCGGACACCTGAACCCGTGCCCGTGCGCTTGCTTGCCGTCACAGGGGTACCTCAGATCGCGCCGGTCTTTGTGACCAGCGCGGTGTCGACGTACAGCACCAGTGATTGGCCGGTACGGATCAGGGGTCTGCGCTTGTCGATGCCGTTCCAGGCCATCAATTGCGTGACCCCGACCTTGTAACGCCCCGCGATGCGGTAGAGCGAGTCGCCGGGCCTGACCTTGTACGCGAGCTTCTGTTTGGCGGGGAGCTGTTTCGCGGAGGCGACAGCGCGGGCCTTTGATGGCGTGCGGGCCGCGCTCTCGCGGGTTGGTTTTTTGGGCGAGGCAATGGCTTCGGGCGCGCGCAAATGCAGTCGCTGCCCTGGCTTCAGTACCGCATCAGACGCCAGGCCATTCAGCGCGAGCAGGGTCTCAACCGGCACCTTTTGCTGGCGGGCGATGCGCCATGGATTGTCCCCGGGCTTCACGTGGTAGATGCCGCGCCGGTCGAGATCGACGGAGGCGGTGGTGGGGAAGTTCTCTGGTGGGAGTGCTGCATCGGCGGGAAGCTTCAGGTATTCACCCGCCACGATGCGATCGCTGCTCAGACCGTTCAGGGTGCGAAGTGTTTCCGTGCTGGTTTCGTGCAACCTCGCGATGCCTTTCAGCGTGTCACCTCGCCGGACGCGGTATTGCGGCACGGGCCCCGCTGCGCTGGCGGGCAAGGTCTCCAGCGCAGCGAGGAACTCATCCTTGCTGTCTGCCGGGACCAGCAGGGTCGTGCTGCCCGTCGGTGCGGTCATTCCGCGCCGGAGCGCAGGATTCAGGCGCAGCAACTCTCCGCCGTCGATGCCGGCTTCTGTGGCGGCGCGCCGCAAATCCAGATGGCTGTCGACCTCTACTTCGGCAATGGCGGGCTTGTCCGGGATGCGGGCGAGCGAAACGCCGTGATCGTCGGGGTTTTCCAGCACGCGGCTCAGGGCAAGCAGTTTTGGCACGTACTCGCAGGCCTGTTGGGACAGCGGTAGTGACCAGTAGTCGGTGGGTTTGCCGAGACGGCGGTTGCGCTCGATGGCCCGCTCCACGTTTCCCTCGCCGGTGTTGTATGCCGCGAGCGCCAGATACCAGTCGCCATCGAAGCGCTCGTGCAGGTCGGAGAGGTAGTCGAGCGCGGCCTCTGTGGAGGCCACCACATCGCGTCGCCCGTCGTACCAGCGGTTCTGTTCAAGCCCCATGCGTCGCCCCGTGTCGGGGATGATCTGCCACATTCCGGCAGCCTGGCTCCTGCTGGTCGCATTCGGGTTGTAGGAGCTCTCGACGACCGGCAGGAGGGCCAGTTCCAGCGGCATCTTGCGGCTCTCGAGTTCGCCCACTACGTAACGCAGGTAGGGCGACGCATTCGTGCCCACCATATCGAAGTGCCGCTGGCTGCTGTTCAACTGGCGCAGTTGCGTGGCGACCCGGCGTTCGTCGACGGAACCTTCCATGGCAAAGCCAGCCCTTACGCGATCCCAGACGTCGCGCGCCTCCGAGTCGTCACGGTAGGCGAGGGCCCGGGGGTCAAGCAGCGATTCGGGTACACACTGCGTGCCGCTGTCTCCGCTCGGCTCCTCTTGGGGCCAATACTGCAACTGCGCATACAGATCGCTCCCTGAACCCAGATACCAGGGGGCTTTCCGGGTTTCCGTGACAGCACAACCCCCTAGCAGCAGGGCCAGGACCAGCAGCAATGTAGGCACAGTTGTGACAGCGAGACGCGGGGAGGCCATCAGCGGAAGACGTCTTTCCAGGACCGTATCTCTGCAAAGACATCTGCGGCGTCCGCAAGTTCCCTTCCGGCGCGGCTGCGGGCGGCCTCACGCACGGTGGGCTCGCGACAACGCAGGAACGGATTGGTGGCCAGTTCCAGCGCCAGCGTGGAGGGCAGTGTGGGCTCGTTGCGGGAACGTGCAGCGGTGTCGCGGACGTGACGCTGCTGCAGCGCGGCGTTGCCG
>CAIXOY010000681.1 GCA_903921135.1 uncultured Gammaproteobacteria bacterium | reverse complement strand
CCCGGCGTCAAGCCGAAGGCGCCCACGACGCGGCCGCCGGACAGGCACACCTCGTAGGTAGCATCTGCGCCGCTCAGGAATGCCGCGTAATCCGCGCGTTCCTCTGGTGCGAAGTAAGCGGGGCAGTTGAGCTCGAAGAGAGCGAGGCAAGCTGCGGTATCGGCCTGCGTGAAGTGCCGGAAGGCGATGCCAAGCACTTCACACAGACTCGCATCCCTCATGGCAGGCCCATGTCCCGCAACAGCACACCGGCAAGTGCCGTTTCCACCAGCAGGAAAACGATCGGCCACTTGCCCGTGCGTTCGACCAGCAAACTCGCGACGCGGCCCGCGGCCATGCCGAGCAGTGCTGCAGCCACAGCGAGCAGCACGCCGGGCCGCAGCGTGGCGTTCCCTGCAACCAGTACGAGCAGGGCCGCGATCGCGATACCAAAACCGCCATAGACCGCCCGGATCTCATTGCGCGCGTCTGCCGTGCCCGGCACCAGGCCCACGAAGGCGACGACGAGAGCCGGTCGTGCCAGAGCGCAGAGGCCCATGCCGAGGAAGAAGATCGCATTCAGCAGGATGCCCGGTGTCATGGAGTTCCTCTGCAATCGGGGCGCACCTGCGCCATCGCTTCGGTGCAGGATCGTTACCGTATGCCGGCAGGGTCCGCCGCTCCAGACGCGCGGCACCGGTTCACGGTTGCACCTCGCCGTCGGAGTGCACATGCCACCAGCGCGGCCGCGCCGACACGTAGGAGTGCGACACGGCTGCAAGCTCCTTGCGCCCTGCCGAGTCGAAGCTGCCGAGCAGCAGCGCGATGACCGGGTCGTCGTCGATCGCGCCGACCGAACTCCCGCAGATGGGGCAGAAAGCGCGGCTCGAGCGCGGCGAGGATCGCCACGTGGCGGGGCTTCCACCGGGGCCGATCCACGAGACGCTGTCGCGCGGGAACTCGACCCACGCTGCCGTGAGAGCCCCCGTGTGTCGCTGGCACATCCTGCAGGAGCAGGTGTGCGGATTCGACGCCGGGCCGACCGCACGGAAACGGATGTTCGCGCAGAGGCATCCACCCTCGAAGCTCGATGTCTTCACGGGCTTTGCAACACGCTGTCTTGCATCGGTACTCGTCATGCTGGCGTCGCCAGCCTGAGACCCACGATGCCCGCCACGATCAGGCCGAGGCTCAGAATGCGGCCAGTGCTCGCCGGTTCGTTGAAGAGCACCATGCCGAGGATGGCAGTGCCGACGGCGCCGACGCCCACCCACACCGCATAGGACGTGCCCACCGGCAGGGATTTCATCGCAATCCCCAGCAGGAACACGCTACCGGCCATCGCCGCGAGCGTGAGCACCGACGGAACCACCCGCGTGAAGCCCTCGGTGTACTTGAGGCCGATGGCCCAGCCCACCTCCAGCAAGCCAGCAACGAAAAGCAGCAGCCATGGCATATGAAGTTCCCTTGGGGCCCTGTACAGCGGGCCTTACCCTTGCACGTTTGGGGATGCCGTGTGAACGGTCGTCCTCACAGCTCTTCGTAACACGCCACATCAAACCGCGGCGAACACAGCGCCAGGAAAACCAGATCCTCGGCCCCCGTGTTGCTGATGCGCTGCCGGCAACCCGCGGGAATGATGACGACGTCATGCGGGCCGAGGTCCTGCGCGGGCAGATCACCCACTTCCACGCGCCCCGTTCCCGCCAGAATCACATATCGCTCGACCGTGTCTTTCAGTGCGTGCCAGCGCGTCGACACTCCGGGCTTCACCCGCGCTTTGGCGATGGACAGTGAGGGGTCGCTCTCGCTGTTGGAAAGCTCGTTGATGTAACACTGCTCATCGATGAAAAACTCGGCATCGGGCTGGTGGCTGAGGATGCGGGCGTTCATGGCTTCGTCTCTATCTGCAAGGAGTGGGGCGGCGTTGGCTCAGGCGCTTGGGCCGGTGTCGCTGGCGTCAGCATCCGGTTCGACCCACTCGCGCAGCGATACCCCGCAGCCCCGCACCTGAGTGTGCCAGCCCAATATGCGGGAATTCACCAGGAGGCACCATGATCAGGTTGTTGGCCAACCCTGTGAAGCCGTGCCGCGACGGGCGCGTCTTCTGTGCCTACCCGGAGTAGCAGCTGTACGACACGCGTACCACCACACCCTGCGCCGACTGGAACGTCACGCTGTCGCCCTCGCTGCCATAGGTCCGGCGGAGATCGGCATCGCTGTCTGCGCGTGGGCCCAACAGTGCACGTGCAGCTCCGGTGGGCTGCCGCGCATACGGCTCTGCGGGTCATCTGCGCCACCAGTCGAGCCGCTGCCGGTCGCGGTTCCAGTACAGATGGATCGCATCACAAATGCTTCGAAGCTGCATCAGGTACCTGCCTTCAGAGCCCCATGTCACCGACGCACCGTCCATCGCGCGGCACGTCGTCGAAGGTGTCGAGTCCGTCGAAGCGATCGAGCGGGATCCGATCGACCAGCGTCGGCTCCGCCAGGCGGAGATTGACCGCGATCTGCCGCTTGCCGTCCTCGCCTTCTTCCCGTGCGCGCCAGTACGCGACGCAGCCGCAGCCCGGGCAGAAATGGAACTCCAGCGCCTTGCCTCGAACATATGCCGTCGTGAGGCCCGAAACGCTGATGCCCTCATCCTCGAATGCGTAGGCCCACAGCACCCCGTAACGACGGCATACCGTGCAGTTGCACACAGTGGCGCTGGCGGGGAGGTCGGACGGGTGCCACGTCCAATGGACGGCACCGCAGTGACAGGAACCGGTGATCATGTGTTTTGAGTTTCCTTGGTCAAACCGGCTGGTGCGTAGTCGGTATACAAGGTCCGAAAGCACAGCCAGTCACGCTGCCACCACCATCACACGGACCGACCGTGGCCCGACGGCGTTCGCCAGCGTAATCAGCATCGTTGCCATGATGCCTGCGTTATCGAAACCGGGATGCCCGTTCACCATGAGCGACGATCTTCCCGGGAGTGCCAGACCCGGATGACGAGGATGTCTTCTGCGGGCGTAATGCGGTAGCGCAACACATAGGCTCCCGCGCCGAATACGGCGAGCCACTCGCGCATATCGTCCCGGGCTGGCTTGCCGATGGTGGGTTGCTCAAGCAGTCGGTCGGCGGCCTCGAGAATCAGCCGTGCGGCGCGGTTTCCGACTGTGGCGTCTCCTGTGGCGTTGTCGAGGAAACGGACAAGTGCCTCGACATCGTCAAGCGCCGACGGAGACCAGATCAGCGCCAAGGCGTACGTTCCCCGCGCGCGAGTCGCTCCAGCCAATCACGCGCAGTGCCGTGCTCGACGGCCTCGCCGGTAAGGGCAAAGTGTTCCCAGCGTGCCAAGTCTTCTTTTCGCTCTCGCTCGCGTCGCTCTTCGCGCTCAATGTATTCCCGAAGAGCGGTCTTCAGGATCCAGTGCGGAGTGCGATCGATCTCTTGTGCGAGGTCGTTGAGGCGCTTTCGGGTGGTGTCGTCAACCTTGATTCCAAGCGTGGTTGACATCGGAGAGCCTCGGGAGTCGCAAATAGTGCAACCATTCTGGTCAGGGGTGATTTCGGTGTAAAGAGCTCGCCCGCCCACTGATGCGTGGAGCCATCCCGAGAGGCTCTACGCCCCGCCCACCCCCGCTAGTGGCACAATGCCGGGCCTCCCCACCCCGAGCCCCCGCAATGCTGCTCCGCCTCATCGCCACGCTGTGCCTCGTGCTTGTACCGCTGCGCGCCCTGCACGCCGAAGACGCGCCATTGCGTGCCGCCTTCCCCGAGGACGATTTCACGCTGAGCGAATTCCGCATCCCCATGCGCGACGGTGTGGAGCTCTACACACTGGTTCTTACGCCGAAAGGTGCCGCAGGGCCGCTACCCGTTCTGCTGGAGCGCACGCCCTATGACGCGAGTGATGTATTTGGCAGCCGCGCCACCACGCAACTTGCGGTGATGCGCGGGACGGAGTTCGCGGGCAAGGAGTTCATCTATGCCTTCCAGGACATCCGCGGCCGTTTCCGCTCGGGTGGCGAGTACGCGATGTACCGCGTGCCGCGCGGTGCCTTCAACACCAGCAACACCGACGAGACCACCGACGCCTGGGACACCATCGACTGGCTGGTGAAGAAGCTCCCCGGCAACAACGGAAAGGTCGGCATCTGGGGCACCTCCTACCCAGGCTGGTTGGCACTCGCGGCACTGCGTGACCCGCACCCCGCGCTTGCCGCGGCCATTCCCTTCAACCCGGTGGTGGATGTGTGGAAGTCCGACGACTGGTTCCACTGGGGCGCGTTCCGCTCGGTCTACGCCTTCGACTTCATCTTCAACATGCAGACGGACAACGAGGCCTTCGTTTCCTACCCGTACCCGGAGCGTGATCTCTACGCCTGGCTGCTGGGCAAAGGCAGCGCGGTGAGTGCTTTTGGCGGTGTGCTCGACCAGCGCCACGAGATGTGGACGCGCCTTGTGCAGAACCCCGCCTACGGCCCCTACTGGAAAGACGTGGCCGCCGATCGCTGGTTCGACAGGCCCCTGCGCCGCGTGCCCACGCTGCACGTACACGGCCTCTTCGATCAGGAAGATATCTACGGCGCGCCCGCGGCCTATGCCGCGATGGAACGGCACGACGCCGCAAACGATGCGAATTTCATCGCCATCGGGCCGTGGTATCACGGGCAGCACTTCAGCGAGGGAACCACGCTGGGGCCGCTCGACTTCGACGAGGACACCGCCAAGCGCTTCCGCGAAGATGTGATGCTTCCCTTCCTTCGCCACGCGCTTGCTGGTGCGCCCGATCCGCGTCTCGCGCCCGTGACGGCCTTCGAGACGGGCAGCAACCGCTGGCGCAATTTCACGGCCTGGCCTGCCAACAACGCCACGGCATCGCTGTACCTGCAGCCGGCGGGCGGTCTGGCGTTCACGGCGCCGCCGCGCGAAGGCGGATTTGCGGAATACGTATCCGACCCCGCCAAGCCTGTGCCTTACGTGCAGCGGCCGGTGCTCGGCGTGAATTACGACGATGACGAGTCCATCGCGCAGTGGCGCAGCTGGCTCACGCAGGATCAGCGCTTCGTCGACGGCCGTCCTGATGTTGCCACCTGGCAAAGCCCGCCGCTCAGCGATCCACTCACCATTCGGGGCGCGCCGCAGGTGTTCCTGAACGCGGAGACAACGGGCGCGGACAGCGACT
>CAIXOY010000680.1 GCA_903921135.1 uncultured Gammaproteobacteria bacterium | reverse complement strand
CCTTTCGCGCGGGCGAAGGTAGGTGATCGGCATGTGCTGGAAATGATGGCCGGCAAAGGTTGGCGGCTGGGCGGCGAATCCTCCGGCCACATCATCTGTCTCGATGTCAGTACCACCGGGGACGGCATCGTCTCGGCGCTGCAGGTAGTGGCGGCCATGCGCACGCGTGGCCGCAGCCTGCGTGAATTGCGGGCCGATGTGAGCAAATTCCCGCAGGTCATGGTCAATGTTTCCGTCGCGCGGCGTAGTGACCCCCTCGCGAACGCGCGCGTGGCGGCAGCCGTTGCGGGCGCAGAGGGCCTTCTTTCGGGCCGAGGCAGAGTGTTGCTCAGGGCATCTGGCACGGAGCCGCTCATACGCGTGATGGTCGAGGGTGAGGATGGCGTGTTGGTCGAACGGTTGGCCGGCGAACTCGCGGATGTGGTGCGTGCCGAATTGGCCTGAAGGGCCCAGCCCGGTGTCTGCCGCGCAAGTTTCCTTGTGTCGCCCCCGGGCACTTGGTTACCATCTGCGCCCGCTTTCAGGGGGGTAGGCTGTGCGGCGAATGCTCGTAGCCGGCAACTGGAAGATGAACGGTTCGCAGGCAATGGTCCGTGCGCTCCTCCCGTCTCTGGCCGGGGAGATCGCCGGCATTGGGGTGGATGTGGTGGTGTGCCCGCCGTTCCCCTATCTGTCACTGGCCGTAGAGTGTTTGGCCGGCTCCGTGTTGGGGGTTGGCGCGCAGGACATGCACCCCGCTCCCTGCGGTGCGCATACCGGAGAGGTGTCTGCGCAGATGCTCCTCGACGTGGGTTGCAACTGGGTGATCCTTGGTCATTCGGAGCGACGCGCGGGGAACGGCGAAGACGACCTTGCCGTTGCGCGCAAGACGCGTACGGCATTGGCCGCGGGCCTCTCGCCCATCGTGTGTGTGGGAGAGACCCTTGAACAGCGCGAGGCCGGGCGCACATTTGATGTGGTGGCGGCTCAGTTGTCGGCAGTTCTCGAGGGTGCCGGCCCGGAGCGCGCGGCGTCGTTGGTTCTTGCTTACGAGCCCGTTTGGGCCATAGGCACGGGCCTGACGGCATCGCCCGAGCAGGCACAGGAGGTTCACAGCCGACTACGGCAACAGGCGGAGGCCTTTGCGCCGGACGCGGGCCGGAGCCTCAGGGTGTTGTACGGTGGCAGCGTGAAGGCAGCGAATGCTGCGGCATTGTTTGCGATGCCCGATATCGACGGTGGGCTGATTGGCGGCGCCTCCCTCGATGCCGGTGAGTTTGCGGCGATCTGTAGAGCCGCTGAAGGACGATCATGGAACAGCTGATTCTGGTGTTTTACGTGCTGCTTTCTGCCGCGATGGTCGGGCTCATCCTGATCCAGCAGGGCAAGGGCGCGGATGTGGGCGCATCCTTTGGTGCCGGCGCATCGCAGACTGTGTTCGGCTCCGTGGGTGCAGGTAACGTACTCACGCGCAGCACGGCCATCCTCGCGACCTTGTTCTTCGTGGCGAGCATCGGTCTGGCGGTGATGGCGAAACACAAGGCCGAAGCTGCAAGAGAGGGAGGAATACCCGTGGCAGCCGAGCTGCAACCGGGTGATAATGCCGCGGCTCCCGCAGCTGAGGTCCCGGCCGCAGCGGTGAGCACCGACACGCCTTCCGCGCCAGCTTCGGACATTCCGTCGGCCGGTGATGCTCCGGTGTCTGAGCCAGCGGTGCAGTCTGCGAATGAAACTCCTGCAGCAGCAGATATTCCTGCCAAGCAGTGAGAGTGGAATGATGGTTTCGGGTTCATGCCCAAGTGGTGGAATTGGTAGACACGCTATCTTGAGGGGGTAGTGGCGTAAGCCGTGCCGGTTCAAGTCCGGCCTTGGGCACCATCCGATACGTCTTTGCAAAGCCTGCTGAGAGGGCTCTGCGGTCAGGGTCAAAGAAGAAAGGCATCTCAGGCAGAGCATTCTGCTTGACCATTAAACAAACGCCTTCTTATACTTGCGCTCCCTCTGGGGGAGCCGGTTTCCGGTTGTTGATGCGGGGTGGAGCAGTCTGGTAGCTCGTCGGGCTCATAACCCGAAGGTCGTTGGTTCAAATCCGGCCCCCGCTACCATTTTCGAAATCCTGTTCCGGGGTCTGCGGAGCCCGGGGCAAGGAACACAGAAAGCCCCCTAGCGGGGCTTTTTGTTGTCAGGTGGATACCAGGGCGCTTGAAGAAGATGCGTCCGGGCAGTACCGATGCAATGGGAAGTGGGCTACGAGCCCATTTTTTGTTTTTGGGGTCAGGTGGCACGGCGTGAGCGCTCGAGTCGAGGATCTGCAGCAGTTGCTGGGGCCTGTTATCGAGGCGCTGGGGTACGAGCTGTGGGGCGTGGAGCTGAACGCGAGGCCGCGTCATTCCTTGCTTCGCCTCTACATTGACGCGCCGCAGGGCATAACGGTGGACGATTGTGCGGCGGTCAGCCGCCAGGCGAGTGCCACGCTCGACGTCTCGGACCCGATTACGGGTGCCTACACGCTCGAAGTGTCATCGCCCGGCTGGGACAGGCCGCTTTTCCGGGCAGAGCAGTACGAGCACTACAAAGGCTCGCGTGTGAAGATCCGCCTGGCACGTCTGATCGATGGCCAGCGCAATCTCGACGGCCTGATCGCCGGCGCCGACGCGGACGCCGTGGAACTGGATCTTGCCGCCGGCGGGCGGCTACGGGTGCCTTGGGGAGCGATCCGCAAGGCCAGTCTGGTGGTTGAGGATGACTGAGCCCGCGAGGGCCCGGATGTGTTGCGGAGCATAGGGATGAACAAGGAAATCCTGCTGGTTGCCGAGGCCGTCTCGAACGAGAAGGGCGTCTCGCGCGAAATCATTTTCGAGGCCATCGAACAGGCCCTCGCCACGGCGACCAAGAAACGCTACGACGAGGACTCCGACATCCACGTCGTGATCGATCGCCAGAGCGGCGACTACACCACGTCTCGCCGTTGGCTGGTCCGCAGCAATGAGGAGCCTGCTGCCCTGGGCACCGAGTTCACGCTGCAGGAAGCCCATGAGAAGAACACCGCGCTTCGCCCTGGCGACATCTACGAAGAGCAGGTCGAAAACGTCGGCTTCGGCCGTATTGCCGCGCAGACCGCCAAGCAGGTCATCGTCCAGAAGGTCCGTGAGGCAGAGCGCGCGCAGATCGTCGACCAGTACCGCGACCGGGTTGGCGAAATGCTGGGCGGCAGTGTAAAGAAAGTCACCCGCGATGCCGTGATCGTCGATCTTGGCAACAACGCCGAAGCCTTGCTCTCGCGCGATCAGTTGGTGGGCCGTGAGACTTTCCGCATCGGCGATCGTGTCCGCGCGGTGCTGAAGGAAATCCAGACCGAGGCCCGCGGCCCGCAGCTCATCATGAGCCGCACCTGCCCCGAAATGCTTATCGAGCTCTTCAAGATCGAGGTGCCCGAGATCGCCGAGCAGGTGATCGACATCCGCGCGGCGGCGCGTGATCCGGGCCTGCGCGCCAAGATAGCGGTCAAGACCAACGACGGCCGCATCGACCCTGTCGGTGCCTGCGTCGGCATCCGCGGCTCGCGCGTCCAGGCCGTCTCGAACGAGCTCGACGGGGAGCGCGTCGACATCATCCTCTGGGATGACAACCCCGCGCAGCTGGTCATCAACGCGATGGCGCCCGCCGATGTGGAGTCGATCGTCGTAGACGAAGACACAAACACCATGGAAGTGGCTGTCGCGGAAGACAACCTCGCGCAGGCCATCGGCCGCGGTGGTCAGAACGTCCGGCTCGCCAGCCAGCTCACTGGCTGGAACATCAACGTGATGAGCCTCGAAGAACAGCAAGCCAAGCAGGAGCAGGAGGCTGGCGCCACCATCGCCCGCTTCATGGAAGCCCTGGACGTCGACGAGGACGTGGCTTTCGTGCTTGTGGAAGAAGGCTTTTCCACGCTGGAAGAAATCGCCTACGTCCCGCTCGAGGAGATGATGGCGATCGACGGCTTCGACAAGGACACCGCCGAGGAGCTCCGCGCCCGGGCCAAGGATGCCTTGCTGACGCAGGCCATCGCTTCCGAGGAGCGCCTCGGGTCTTCCGAGCCGGCCGAGGACCTTCTGGGTATGGACGGTATGGATCGCCAGCTCGCCTTCCGCCTGGCGAGCCGCGGCATCGTCACGATGGAAGACCTCGCGGAGCAGGCAGTCGAGGATCTCCTCGGCATCGAGGACCTCGACGAGCAACGCGCCGCTACGCTGATCATGACGGCGCGCGCCCCCTGGTTCGAAGCATTGGAGCAGGGCGGGGACGCGCGCTGAGCGCCCTCGCCGGGAGACGATTGGATGGCTGAAGTCACCGTTGCAGAGCTAGCGAAGTCGGTCAACGTCTCCGTCGAGCATCTGCTCGCGCAGATGAAAGAGGCCGGCCTTTCCCACCAGAAGGCCGAGCAGTTCGTGTCTGACGAGGACAAGCAGACACTGCTCGCACACCTGCGCAGCAGCCACGGCGAGGATGCGGACGCATCCAAGCGCATCACGCTGAAGCGGCGCACCATCACCAAGCTGAAGACCGGTTCGGCCGGCAAGCGGACGGTGAACGTCGAGATCCGCAAGAAGCGGACCTACGTGAAGCGCGAGGACGGTCTCGAGACCACCCAGGAACTCGATGGCGAAAGCGAAGAGTTCGAGCAGGAGGGTATCGAGGAGCAGGAGCAGCACGTAGCTGCAGAACAGCCCGTGGTTGTGGAAGAGCTGCCGGCAGAGCCCGAACTCGAGCAGCCCCCTGTAGAAGTTGAAGTCCAGCCAGCGCCCGCTCTCGAGGTGGCGCCCGTAGAGGCTCCGGCACCCGCGCCTGTTGCGGAGGCGCCGCGCCGCGAAGACAAACGCCTTATCGACCCTGAACTCCTGAGACAGGCCGCCGCAACGCGCCGCAAGGAAAAAGAGATCGAGGAGCGGGCCCGGCGCGAAGCCCTCGCCAAGGCCAAGAAGCTGAAGGAAGAGGAAGAAGCCCGCAAGCGCTCGGAGCCGCCTGCGCGTACGCGCCCGGAAGACGCAGCGCCCGCCAAGCCTGCTGGCGGGGCGGGTCCCGCTGCACCCAAGGGCGCCAAGGACGTACGCCCGGCCAAGGGCAAGCGCCGCGAGGACACGCCGGACGACGACAAGCCGCGTAAGAAAGGCGCGAAGACCTCGTGGGAACGCGAGCGCGATGCGCTGCTTCGCCCGACGGCCATTCCGCTCTCCGAGGCAGACCTCGAGGAAGCCGAGGCCGCCGCACTCCGGCGCGAGCGCCGCAGCCGCGAGCTGAAGCCCGCGCACGAGGAGCATCTGAAACACGGATTCGAACTGCCCACGGACAAGATCGTGTACGAAGTCGCATTGCCGGAGTCGATCACGGTCGCCGAGCTCGCCCAGAAGATGTCGGTCAAATCGACCGCCGTCATCAAGGAGCTCATGAAGATGGGCGTGATGGCCACCATCAACCAGCCCCTCGACCAGGAGACCGCAACGCTGGTCGTCGAGGAGATGGGCCACAAGGCCAAGCTGCTGCGCGATGACGCGCTGGAAGACGACCTGCTCCGCGTCTCGGACGCGGAGGGCACACCGCTGCCGCGCGCGCCGGTGGTCACTGTCATGGGCCACGTGGACCATGGCAAGACCTCGTTGCTCGACTACATCCGCGAGACCCGCGTCGCCAGTGGCGAGGCCGGTGGCATCACGCAGCACATCGGCGCCTATCACGTCGAGACCGGCCACGGCATGGTGACCTTCCTCGACACCCCCGGCCACGCGGCGTTTACCGCCATGCGAGCCCGTGGTGCCAAGAGCACGGACATCGTGATCCTGGTGGTGGCTGCCGACGACGGCGTCATGCCGCAAACCATCGAGGCGATCCAGCACGCCCGCGCCGCGAACGTGCCGTTGGTGGTTGCCGTCAACAAGATGGACAAGCAGAGCGCCGACCCGGAGCGCGTGCGCAGTGAGCTCTCGCAGCACGGCGTCATCTCCGAGAAATGGGGCGGTGACACGCAGTTCGCCGAGGTCTCGGCCCATACCGGCCAGGGCATCGACCAACTGCTCGACTCGATCCTGCTCCAGGCCGAAGTACTGGAACTGAAGTCGCCGCGTGATGTGCCCGCGCAGGGCATTGTGATCGAATCCCGTCTCGACAAGGGTCGCGGTTCAGTGGCCTCGCTGCTGGTGCAGCGCGGCGTCCTCAAGCCCGGCCAGATCGTGCTCGCGGGCACCTTCTTTGGTCGCGTACGTGCGATGGTCGACGAGGCCGGCAAGCCGCTCGACGAGGCAGGACCGTCGATCCCGGTCGAGATCCTCGGCCTCGACGGTACGCCCGATGCGGGCGACCCCTTCATGGTCGTCGAGAGCGAGCGCCAAGCCCGCGAAGTGGCGAGTTCCCGCGAGATCAAGCGTCGCCAGTCCCGCCTTGCCCACCAGAAGGCCGCGAGCCTGGACACCATGTTCGCGGACATCGGCAAGGAAAGCCGCATCCTGAACGTGATGATCAAGACGGATGTGCGCGGCTCGCTGGAAGCGATCCAGTCCGCCTTGCTGGATCTCGGCAACGACGAGGTCAGAGTGAATGTGGTGGCGAGTTCGGTCGGTGGCATCACCGAGACGGACGTCAACCTCGCCCTCACGACCAGTGCCGTGATCTTCGGCTTCAACGTCCGCGCAGACGGCGCCGCACGGCGTGCGATCGAGCGCGAGGGCGTGGATCTGCGCTATTACAGCGTGATTTACGACCTGATCGACGATGTGAAAAAAGCTCTGGGCGGCATGCTCGCGCCCGAGCGTCGCGAGGAGATTCTCGGCGTGGCCGAGGTCCGCGATACCTTCCGCTCGCCCAAGTTCGGCACAGTTGCCGGCTGCATGGTGGTCGAGGGCACGCTGCACCGGAACAAGCCGATCCGTGTATTGCGCGAAAACGTGGTCATTTTCGAGGGCGAACTGGAATCGCTGCGCCGCTTCAAGGACGACGTTGCAGAGGTCCGTGCGGGCTTCGAGTGCGGCATTGGCGTCCGCAATTACAACGACGTACGCGTGGGCGACAAGATCGAGGTGTACAGCGTGCGCGAGGTCGCCAGGACGCTGTGAGGCGTCACTGGCTGCAGGTGCTCACCGATGGCGCGTGAGTTTGGCCGTACGCAGCGGGTCGCGGACTACCTGCGCCAGGAGTTGGCGCGGCTGCTCCAGACGAGCCTGCGTGATCCGCGCATCGGCATGGTGAGCGTGAATGAGGTCGAGGTGAGCCGAGACCTGGCGCATGCCAAGGTTTTCGTGACCTTCATGGAGTGCGATACAGAGGCGGCTGCCAAGGAGCTTCTTGCGGTCCTGAACGGCGCAGCCGGGTTCCTGCGGACGGAAGTCTCGCGCGACGCACGCATGCGAACGGTGCCGAGGCTGCACTTCGTGTACGACGCCTCTGTGACGCGCGGGCGGCGTCTCTCGGACCTCATCGAGCGGGCCGTTGCTGCAGACGAGACTCTCCACGGTGGCGCGGGCGGGGAAGACTGATTGGCCAGGCAACGACGTGGCCGGCGCATCGATGGTGTGCTGGTGGTGGACAAGCCGCCGGGGATGACCTCCAACGGTGTGCTGCAACGGGCGAAAGGCATCCTGTTCGCGGCCAAGGCCGGACACACAGGCAGCCTCGACCCTCTGGCGACGGGTGTGTTGCCGCTGTGCTTTGGCGAGGCGACCAAGCTCTCCCAGTACCTGCTGGGCGCCGACAAGGAGTACATCACGACGGTTGTGCTGGGTGTGCGCACCGATACGGCCGACGCCGATGGGCAGGAGATCGCCACCTGCAGTGCCGCTGACATCTCGCTCTCCGACGTGGAAGCGGTGCTGCCACGGTTCAGGGGCCTGATACAGCAAGTGCCGCCCATGTATTCGGCGCTGAAGCGCGGTGGTGTGCCCCTCTACGAGTTGGCGCGTCGCGGCGAAGAAGTGGAGCGCGAGGCGCGCGAGGTCACGATCCACGCGCTTGAAGTGCTCGGCTTCGAGCCCGGTGAGCGGGCAGCGTTGCGGCTCCGGGTGAGGGCCAGCAAAGGCACCTATGTGCGCACTTTGGCCGAGGACATCGGAGCGGCGCTCGGATGCGGAGCACACGTATCGCAGTTGCGACGTGTGGCCTCCGGGCAATTCGTCGAGGCCGATGCGGTCTCGCTGGAGCGGTTGCAGCAGTTGCGTGACACCGGGGATTTCGAGGCGCTCGACGCCCTCATGCTTCCCGCCGTGAGAGCCGTGCAACATCTGCCCGCCGTGGTGGTCGCCGAGGCTGGCCTCTTCTACCTTGGTCAGGGTCAGGCGGTGATGGTGGCCAGTGTGCCACCCGAGCGCGGGATGGTTCGCGTGATGGACGCGGACGGTGAATTCAGGGGTGTAGGCGAGATCACAGACGATCGCCGCGTTGCACCCCGACGGATGATGGCCGCGCAGACCGCGCGGTGATCATGCCTGCCGGGAGGGATGGGCCCTCCCGGGGGCAGAAGCGATCCGGCTGCAGATATGCGTGGCCAGGATTCGGTTCAGGGGCGGAGCAATCCGTCGGGCATATTCAACCAGACGAGGAAAACGGAAATGGCACTGACAGTTGAAGAGAAAGCGAACATCGTCAAGGACTACCAGACGGGGGAGAACGACACAGGTTCCCCGGAGGTACAGGTGGCGCTGCTCTCCGCGAACATCGACAAGCTCCAGGGGCACTTCGGCGCCCACAAGAAAGACCACCACTCGCGTCGCGGCCTGATCCGTATGGTCAACCAGCGTCGCAACCTGCTCGACTACCTCAAGCGCAAGGACACCGCCCGCTACGCCGCACTGATCGGCCGGTTGGGTCTGCGTCGCTGAGGCGTTCGCGCAACACACACAACACGGGCCGCACTGCGCACCAGGATTGAGAAACGGTCGGGCAGGTGCCCGAGCGCGCAACCAGCGGCCCCAGAGAGGACATTCACGTGAATCCAGTAAGGAAGACGTTCAAGTACGGTGCGCACACCGTCACGCTTGAGACCGGGCGGGTTGCCCGCCAGGCCACCGGCGCGGTCGTGGTCACCATGGAAAACACCACCGTGCTCTGCACCGTGGTGGGCGCGAAAAGCGCGAAGGAAGGGCAGGATTTCTTCCCGCTCTCCGTGCACTACATCGAGAAGAGCTTCGCGGCGGGCAAGATCCCCGGCGGCTTCTTCAAGCGCGAAGGCCGGCTATCCGAGAAAGAGACCCTCACCTCCCGCCTGATCGACCGTCCGATCCGTCCGCTGTTCCCCAGCGGCTTCCGCAACGAAGTGCAGGTGCTCTGCACCGTGCTCTCCACCGACCGCAACTCCGATCCGGATATCGCGGCGATGCTCGGCACCTCGGCTGCGATCTCGATCTCGGGCATTCCCTTTGAAGGGCCGATCGGCGGCGCACGTGTGGGCTTCACCGCGGAATCGGGCTACGTCCTGAACCCCGACTACGAGCAGATGAAAGGCTCGCTGCTCGACATGGTCGTCGCCGGCACCGAAGACGCCGTGCTGATGGTCGAGTCCGAGGCGCAGGAACTCACCGAAGACCAGATGCTGGGCGCGGTGCTCTTCGCCCACCAGGAAATGCAGGCCGCGATCAAGGCCATCAAGGAACTGGCAGCCGAGTGCGGCAAGCCGCGCTGGGAGATCGCAGCAGCGTCCGACGACACCGCCCTCACCGACAGCCTTCGCGAGCAGTTCGGCCACGAGATCGGCGAGGCCTACCGCATCACCGAGAAGCAGTCGCGCTACGCCCGTGTCGGCGAACTGCGCTCAGCAGCCGTTGCTTCCCTTGCGGTGGAAGGCGGCCCGAGCGCCGAGACCGTCTCCAAGGCCTTCGGCAAACTGGAGAAGAAGATCGTTCGCGAGCGCATCGTGAACGGCAAGCCGCGCATCGACGGTCGCGACCTGAACACGGTCCGCCCGATCATGTCCGAGGTGGGCATACTGCCCCGCGTGCACGGCTCGGCGCTCTTCACCCGTGGCGAGACGCAGGCCCTCGTGGTTACGACCCTCGGCACCACCCGTGACGCGCAGATCATCGACGCGCTGCACGGCGAGTTCCGCGATTCCTTCATGCTGCACTACAACTTCCCGCCCTACTCGGTGGGTGAGTGTGGCCGGATCGGCGCGCCGGGTCGCCGTGAAGTCGGTCATGGACGTCTCGCCCGTCGTGGCGTGGCAGCCGTACTGCCCTCGCCCGATGACTTCCCCTACACCATCCGCGTTGTGTCCGAGGTGACCGAGTCGAACGGCTCGAGCTCCATGGCCAGCGTCTGCGGCGCGAGCCTCGCGATGATGGATGCTGGCGTGCCGCTGCGCGCGCCGGTGGCCGGCATCGCGATGGGCCTGGTGAAGGAAGGCAACAAGCACGCCGTGATCACCGACATCCTCGGCGACGAGGATCACCTCGGCGACATGGACTTCAAAGTGGCCGGTACCGCCGAGGGCGTCACTGCCCTGCAGATGGACATCAAGATCACCGGTATCAACGAGGAGATCATGGAGTCGGCGCTGGAGAAGGCCCGCGTTGCGCGCCTGCACATCCTGGCCGAGATGAGCCGCGCGATCACCACGCCGCGCACGAGCATCTCTGACCACGCGCCGCAGATCGTCACCATCCGCATCGACCCGGACAAGATCCGCGACGTGATCGGCAAGGGTGGCAGCGTGATCCGCTCCATCACTGAAGAGACCGGCGCATCGATCGACATCGACGATGACGGCACCGTGCGCATCTACGGCTCGAATGCTGCCTCGCGCGATGCAGCGCTGGCGCGCGTCGAGACGATCACCGCCGAAGCCAAGGTGGGCGAGATCTACACGGGCACCGTCGCACGCATCGTCGACTTCGGTGCGTTCGTGACGATCCTGCCCGGCAAGGACGGCCTGGTGCACATCTCGCAGATCGCCAACCAGCGCATCGAGAACGTCACCGACGTCTTGAGCGAAGGCCAGCAGGTTCGCGTGAAAGTGCTGGATGTGGACCCGCGTGGGCGCATCAAGCTGAGCATCAAGGAAGTGGCCGAGGACGAGGCGCCCGAGGCCAACTGATTCCGTAACTACGGAACGGAGAAGGGGGCGAAAGCCCCCTTTTTTGTTTGCCGCCGGCTGCAGACAGATCCCTGCTCAGCGTTGCAGCGG
>CAIXOY010000679.1 GCA_903921135.1 uncultured Gammaproteobacteria bacterium | reverse complement strand
CGTTGTCATAGCTCCACTCGTGCATCCCCATCTTCTGGCTGATCAGCGTCACGCCCGGCGCCGGGCGCTCGCTCACGCTCTGGCCGCGGCAGAACAGATCGATGGAAATCGCGGCCTGGTGCCCGTGCGCCACGGCCGTGATGATGTTTTTCGGGCCGAGCGCGGCATCACCGCCGAAGAAGACTTTGGGCACCGTGCTCTGAAAGGTCACAGGATCCACCACGGGCACATCCCATTTGCCGAACTCGACACCGATGTCGCGCTCGATCCACGGAAAGGCGTTCTCCTGGCCGATGGCGATCAGCACCGCGTCACAGGCGAATTCGACCACCTCGCCGGTGGGCACCAGGCTGCGTCGGCCCTTGTCGTCGTAGCGCACCTCGACCAGATCGAAGCTCATGCCCCTGAGCTTGCCGTCCTCGTGCAGGAAGGCACGCGGCACGTGGTTGTTGATGATCGGAATGCCCTCCGCCATGGCATCTTCCTTTTCCCACGGCGAGGCTTTCATCTTGGCGAATTCGGAGCGGACGATGACCTTCACGTCCTCGCCACCCAGGCGGCGCGCGGTGCGGCAGCAATCCATCGCGGTGTTGCCGCCACCGAGCACGATCACGCGCTTGCCGATGCTGTCGATGTGGTCGAAGGCCACACTCGAGAGCCAGTCGATGCCGACGTGAATCGAAGCTGCCGCTTCCATGCGCCCGGGCAACTCGAGGTCGCTACCCCGCGGAGCTCCCGTGCCCACGAACACCGCGTCGTACTCGCCGGCAAGAACCGAGCTCAGGCTCTCGACACGGTGGTTGAAGAAAGCCCTCACACCCATGTCGAGGATGTAGCCCGTTTCCTCGTCGAGCACACCGGGCGGCAGGCGGAACACGGGAATCTGGCTGCGCATCATGCCGCCGGCCTTCGGCTGATCGTCGTAGATGTCGATCTCGTAGCCGAGTGGCATCAGGTCCCTTGCGACGGTGAGCGAAGACGGTCCAGCACCGATCAGCGCGATGTGCTTGCCGTTCTTGCGCCGGGGAATTTTGGGCATGAACTCGACGACGCTGCCCTTGTTGTCAGCGGCGGCGCGCTTCAGGCGACAGATGGCCACGGGATCGCTCTCGATACGCCCACGCCTGCAGGCAGGCTCGCAAGGGCGGTCGCAGGTGCGCCCCAGAACGCCCGGGAAAACGTTCGACTCCCAGTTGACCATGTAGGCGTCGGTGTAGCGTTCGGCGGCGATCATGCGGATGTACTCCGGCACGGGCGTGTGCGCGGGGCAGGCGTACTGGCAATCGACGACCTTATGGAAATACTCGGGATTACCGATGTCGGTAGGCTTCACGCTGTACTGGCTCCTTGCGACGAGGGGTCAGGGTCAGACAGGTTCGCGACGCGCGCTGGACCCTGACAGGTGAATTGTATGCGACGACGTCCAATCCGGCTCATCTGTCGAGGTGATGACAGGGGCGGAGATCTCCCCACATTCACGGGACAAGCGCCTCGTAGGCCTGCAGATAGTCGAGCAATTGCTGCTCGTCCCAGACCTCGATGCCGAGTGCTTCGGCCTTGGCGAGTTTGGAGCCTGCGCCGGGCCCCGCGACCACCAGCCGTGTCTTGGCGCTGACGCTACCCGACATGCGCGCTCCGAGACGGCCAAGTCGCTCGCTCGCGGCCTCGCGCGTCATCGATTCCAGCGTGCCGGTCAAGACCACGCTCGCGCCCTCCAGCGGCCCGCCACCGGAGGGCATCTCGACGGCGGGCCAGCGGACCCCCGCCTCCAGCAAGCGCGTTATCAGAGCCCGGTTGCGCGCATCGGCACAGAAGGCCGCGATATGCCCGGCCACTATGGGCCCGACGTCCGGCACTTGCTGCAAACGCGTGGCGTCGGCCTCGAGCAGCGGCTCGAGCGCACCGAAATGCCGCGCCAGCGCGCGCGCCGTGGCTTCACCGACCTCCCGCATGCCGAGCGCAAACAGGAAGCGCTCGAGTGTGGTCGCCTTGCTCACTCCGATGGCGGCGACGAGGTTCTCGGCTGACTTGCGCCCCATGCGATCCAGCAACGCGAGGCCACCGGCATCCAGGTGGTAGAGATCGGCAACGTCACGCACAAGCCCTGCCGCGAGCAATTGCTCGACGACTTTCTCTCCTAGCCCGTCGATATCCATCGCGCGACGAGCGGCGAAATGCAGCAGTGCCTCGCGTTGCTGCGCAGGGCACAGAAGGTTCCCGGTGCAACGGGCAACGGCCTCACCGGCAAGCCGCTCGATGGGCGAACCGCAAGCGGGGCACTGCTGCGGCAGACTGACCGGCATCGCACCCACAGGCCGGCGCTCGATCACAACCCGCGCGACCTGCGGGATCACATCACCGGCGCGGCGCACGATCACGGTGTCTCCGCGCATCAGTCCGAGGCGCTCGATCTCGTCCATGTTGTGAAGGGTGGCGTTGCTGACGGTGACGCCACCGACGAAGACGGGCGCCAAGCGCGCCACCGGCGTGATCGCACCGGTGCGACCGACCTGGAACTCAACGTCCTCCAGTCGCGTCATCTCTTCCTCAGCGGGAAACTTGTGGGCGACAGCCCAGCGCGGGGCGCGCGCGACGAAACCGAGACGCTCCTGAAGCGCGATGCTGTCGACCTTGAAGACGATGCCGTCGATGTCATGCGCGAGCGTGGGACGGCGCTGCAGCAAGTCTTCGTAGTAGGCGAGACACGCAGCAACACCATCGGCAACCCGCACCTCGGGGCTGCACCGCAGACCCCACTCCTTCAGTTGCGCGAGCAGCAGCGACTGGGTCTGCGGCAATCCCCCTGTCGAGACGCCCACACCATAGGCGCAGAATTCCAGCGGACGCTGCGCGGTGATGCGCGGGTCGAGTTGGCGCAGGCTCCCTGCCGCCGCATTGCGAGGGTTGACGAAGGTTTTGCCATCCGCATCGAGCGCGCGACGGTTGAACGCCTCGAAGCCCGCGCGCGGCATGTAGACCTCGCCACGCACCTCGAGACGTGCCGGCCAACCCTCTCCACGCAGGCGCAGCGGAATGCTGGGAATGGTCCTGACGTTGGCCGTTATGTCCTCGCCGGACGAGCCGTCACCCCGCGTGGCGCCTCGCACCAGAAGGCCCTGTTCGTAGAGCAGGCTGAGCGCGACGCCATCGAGCTTGGGCTCGCAGCAATAGCGGATATCTCCTGCCTCCACGAGCCGCTCGCGCACACGGCGGTCGAAGCCGCGCAGCTCATCCTCGCTGAAGACGTTGTCCAGCGAGAGCATCGGAACCTCATGCCGGACGCTGGTGAATGCGTCCAGGGCAGCACCACCCACGCGCTGCGTGGGGGAGTCCGGTGTAACGAGTTCAGGGTGCTGCGCCTCGAGTTCGCGCAGGCGGCGCATGAGCCGGTCGTACTCGGCATCCGGAACCGAGGGATCGTCGAGCACGTAGTAACGGTGGTTGTGGCGTGCCAGCTCCTCGCG
>CAIXOY010000678.1 GCA_903921135.1 uncultured Gammaproteobacteria bacterium | reverse complement strand
TCACGCATGAGGATCCACGGCCGCTGACCGTCACCGGGGGCCTGCCGTTTTTCGGCGGGCCGGGAAACAACTATTCCATGCATGCCATCGCGTCGATGGTCGAAGCACTGCGGGAACATCCCGAGCGCATCGGGCTCGTGGGCACCAATGGTGGCTATCTCTCACGGCACGCCGTCGGCATCTACGGCAGCGTTGCGCCGCGCAATGGCGAGGGGCTTGCGGGCAGCGAGATTCCGCTCACGCTCGCGCAAGCGTCCGCACCAGCCTTTGATGCTTCACCGGCAGGGTATGGGGTGATCGAGTCCTTCGTCGTACTCCCCGGTGCACAGGGGCCGAGCGGCGCGATCATCGGCCGGCTCGCCTCTTCGGGCCGGCGCTTCATTGCGCGCTGCAACGACACCGCAGCAGTGCGCCAACGGATGCTCGATGCAGACCCGATAGGACACACAGTGTCGGTAACGCCTGACGGCAACAACGCGGCATTTGCCTTCGTCGCGGACTGAAAAAAAAGGGGCGACTACCTCGCGGCAGACGCCCCCGGAAAACACCGGCCGGAACCTCCGGCCGGGAGAGACAGACTCAGTTCAGATCGAAACGATCCAGGTTCATCACCTTGGTCCAAGCCTGCGCGAACTCCTTCACGAAACGCTCCTGACCACCGGCAGAGGCATAGACCTCGGCCACGGCGCGCAGCTCGGAGTTGGAGCCGAAGGCCAGATCCACCGGCGTTGCCGTCCACTTCGCGGCACCGGTCTTGCGGTCTTTGCCCTCGTAGACGCCCTCTTCGCTTGCCGACTTGCTCCACGCGGTGGACATGTCGAGCAAGTTCACGAAGAAGTCGTTGCTCAAGGTACCCGGCTTGCTGGTCAGCACACCGTGCGCCGCACCGCCCGCGTTGGCGTTCAGCGCGCGCATGCCGCCCACGAGCGCGGTCATCTCGGGCACCGTGAGCGTCAGCAGGTTGGCCTTGTCGACCAGCATTTCTGCAGGCGACATGGCGGCATCCTTGCCGAACCA
Organism: uncultured Gammaproteobacteria bacterium; assembly: GCA_903921135.1. Lineage (GTDB taxonomy): Bacteria > Pseudomonadota > Gammaproteobacteria > Pseudomonadales > UBA5518 > UBA5518. Next base: position 6,218 of record CAIXOY010000678.1, on the reverse strand, counting down.
GTTACGGAAGCCGTCTGCCGCAGGCTCAAGTGCGGCGAAGGACGCCACATCGGTCTGCTTCGCAGAGGCATCGGTACGACCCGCCGTGAAGGGCAGTTGAAGCTCGACACCACCGCTCTTCGCGGCCTGCTCGATGGCGGCATCACCCGCCAGCACGATCAGGTCTGCCATCGACACTTTCTTCCCACCCGCGGCCGAGCGGTTGAAGTCCTTCTGGACGCGCTCGAGTGCCTTCAGCACTTTCGCGAGTTCCTGCGGATCGTTCACTGCCCAGTCTTTCTGGGGCGCGAGGCGAAGCCGCGCGCCGTTCGCACCACCGCGCATGTCGGTGCCGCGGAAGCTCGAGGCCGAGGCCCAGGCTGCGCGCACCATTTCCGGAGTGCTCAGGCCTGCAGACAGCACTTTCGCCTTGAGCGAGGAGACGTCATTCGCGTCAATCAGCGGGTGGTCGACCGCAGGCACCACGTCTTGCCAGATCAGGTCTTCCTTGGGCACTTCGGCGCCGAGGTACCGGGCGCGCGGCCCGAGATCACGGTGCATCAGCTTGAACCAGGCCTTGGCGAAGGCGAGCTGGAACTCCTCCGGGTTCTTGCGGAACCGCGTGGTGATCTTCTTGTACTCCGGGTCAAACCTGAGCGCGAGGTCCGTGGTGAACATGATCGGTGCATGACGCTTGCTCGGATCGTGCGCGTCCGGCACCAGATTGGAAGCCTCACCGTTCGCCGGGATCCACTGGATGGCGCCGGCCGGGCTCTTGGTCTGCACCCACTCGTAGGCGTAGAGGTTGTCGAGATACTGCGTGGTCCAGGCGATGGGGTTCACCGACCATGCGCCCTCGAGGCCGCTGGTCACGGTGTCCACACCCTTGCCGGCACCACACTTGTTTTTCCAACCGAAACCCTGCTCTTCCACGCCGGCTGCCGCAGGCTCCGGGCCCACGCACTTGTCGGGCTTGTGCGCGCCGTGCGCCTTGCCGAAGGTGTGGCCGCCCGCGATCAGCGCCACCGTTTCTTCGTCGTTCATGGCCATCCGACCGAAGGTCTCGCGGATGTCCTTGGCGGCAAGGAGCGGATCCGGGTTGCCATTCGGGCCTTCCGGGTTCACATAGATGAGACCCATCTGTACTGCGGCGAGCGGTTTCTTGAGTTTGCGATCCCCCGAGTAGCGCTCATCGGCCAGGAACTTCTTCTCCGGGCCCCAGTAGACGAGATCGGGCTCCCAGTCATCCGGGCGCCCACCCGCGAAGCCGAAGGTCTTGAAGCCCATCGACTCCATGGCCACGTTGCCCGTGAGCACCATCAGGTCGCCCCAGGAGATGTTCTGACCGTACTTCTGCTTCACGGGCCAGAGCAGACGGCGTGCCTTGTCGAGGTTCGTGTTGTCGGGCCAGCTGTTCAGCGGCTCGAAGCGGATTTGCCCGCCATCGGCGCCCCCGCGGCCGTCATTCACCCGGTAGGTGCCGGCGCCATGCCAGGCCATCCGGACGAAGAACGGACCGTAATGACCGTAATCCGCGGGCCACCAGTCTTGCGAGGTGGTCAGTACAGTGCGGATGTCCGCTTTCACTGCGTTCAGATCAAGGGATGCAAAGGCCTTGGCGTAATCGAAGTCCTCGCCGAGAGGGTTGGACTCAGCCGCGCGCTGGCGCAGGGGGGAAAGATCGAGTTGCTCCGGCCACCAGAACTGGTTGCTGCGGACCTCGCCCGCTGCATGGGCAGCGCCCGCCGGCACCAAGGGCACCGACGCTACCGCAATCGCGGCAATCAGGGTCTTCAGTGTCTTCTGCATGTTCGCCTCCGTTTTTCCAGCCGGAAGGGCTGGCATGGGGTGGAGTATAGGGATGTCGATCAAGAGGCGTGATCGAATGATTCGATACGTTCAATAGGTACAGACAATGGAAGGCAGTGGCGCACGCGGTCTTTGAGGCGTGCCTCAGTTGTCACCGGTAATTTTGGTATTGATCGTCGATGTGCGTGACACCGTAACACTCCGCGGCTAACCTACGCCCATCGTGTTACCTCAGGTAACACAGAGAGCGGCAATACCGCCGCCACACGTTCAGGAGCAGTACTCATGGGATTCATCTTCGTTGTCATCTTCGCCCTTCTCGCCGCCTTCGACCGCCCCATCTATCGCGGTCGGACCACCAAAACCCCCGCAGACGCCGCTGGCACCCGGGGGGCCTGATATGAACACACTCTTCGCCCTTCTCTTTGGCATGCTCGTCGCAGGAGCTGGTGTCGCGCTCGGGATCATGGCCTATGATCGCGCCCGGGACAGGCAGCAACTGGCGGCACAGTGTTCGGCGGACGAGTAAACCCACGCATCGCAGTCATCGGGGCCGGCATTGCCGGCCTCTCTGTTTCTGCGGCACTCGCGGCGCACGCCCTGGTCTGCATCTTCGAAAAATCCCGCGGGGTGGGTGGCCGGATGAGCGCCCGACGCCAGCCACCCTGGGCGTTCGACCACGGCACGCAGTTCTTCACCGCGCGCAACCGGGCCTTCAGGGAGTTCCTCGCGCCGCTGCAAGCTGCGGGCATCGTGCGGGAATGGGAAGGTCCCGTGGTGTATCTGGAGCCGGGCGAGCGCCCACGCAAGCGCCTCTGGTTCGAGCCGCACTACGTGGCCTGTCCGGGCATGAACACCCTCTGCAAGCACATGGGCGAGGGTCTGGAGATCCACACCGGCATCGAAGTGGCTCCGCTGACACAGAGATCGCCAGCCGGCTGGCAATTGATGGACACCTCAGGCGGGGACCTCGGCCTTTTCGATGCGGTGGTCTGCACCGCGCCCTCGCCACAAGCCGTGCGCCTTCTGGATGAACACCTCCCCGCCGATGCGCAGCTGCGCACTGTTCGCTACCGCGCCTGCGTGGCCCTGATGGCGGGCTTCGACACGCCATGGCAGCCCACCTGGATCGCCGGCAAGGCGCGGGACAACCCCGTCGAATGGATCGCGGCGCAGTCCACACGCCCCGGGCGCAACATGCCCGCCGCTCTGGTCGCGCATGCGAGCGCCGACTGGTCGGATGCGAGCCTGGAGCGCCCGCCGGCCGAGGTGCAGCAGGAGATGCTGGCCGCAGTGGCCGCTCTGACCGGCCTGCAAATGGACAGGGCCACGCATCTGGCCCTGCACCGCTGGCGCTATGCGCTGGTGGATGCGGACACCGCCGCAGAAGAACCGTGGGTAGACCTGAATGCCGGGCTGGCCGCCGCCGGCGACTGGTGCAGCGCCTCCCGCGTGGAGGATGCGTGGCTCTCGGGTCAGCGCCTCGCCGAGAGCCTCCTCGCCTGAGGCTCAGCCCTTGCCGCGGCCCTGCTTCGGTTTGGGCGCGGGCTGCCGGAACCGCGCCGAGGCTTTGTCGAGCCACAGCAGCGTTTCTGCCTGTTCGATGAAGTGCCGCAAGTACGCGGGCGACAAGCTGTGCATCAGCGTCAACGTGCGCAACACCAAGCGATGGGAATTGAGCGGGCCCGCGGCTTCAGGCGCGCGCTCCACCGCAAGCCCCAGGGCATCCTCTGCCCGCATCTTCTGCCAACTCTCGCGAAAGCGCCCTGCGTTCTTCAAGCCGTCGAAGGGCTGCCAGCCCGAGGGTGCGAGATCGTATTGATCGGGGTCCGCGGGCGGCTCGGTGGCTTGCACGATGTAGCGGTTGAGCGCCGCAAGAGGCGCTGCAGCGGGGGGCTCGATGAGCTCGGCCGAGGGCATGATCGGCTCTGCCGGCGCCGGAGGCTCGTCGGCCGCACGCACGGCCACGCGATCGGCGCACTCGGAAAGTGAGCGCTCCAACGAGGTGATCAGCAGTGTGCGCACCTCCGGGCTCGCGTCCACCACACGGCGCGCAAGCAGCTCGATGTAGCGGAAGCGCACCGGATCGAGCCGCGGCGCTCCGGCCTGACGCAGGGCCTCTAGTAACGACTCCCACGAGGCAGGCGCGGATGCCTCCGCGCTTTCTGCGGGAACGTCCACGTGCTCAGTCATGTGGAGCGCCCGCGGCATCAGCGGCCCTCGGGACGGGTGCCATCTCGACGCGCCGGTTGCTCGCCCTGCCCGCCTCATCCGCGTTGGAGGCCACGGGCTGTTCGGCACCGAAGGCCGCGCTGAACACGCGAGACGAAGGCATGCCTGCCTCGATCAGCGCGCGCGTCACGGTGAGGGCGCGCTGCGCGGACAGCTCGAGGTTATCGTCGAAACGGCGGTTGTCTGCCAGCACGGGCTGGTCGTCGGTGAAGCCGCTCACCATCAACAACTCGTCACGCGAGCCCAGATAGACCTGCAGCGCCGGGACCAGGGTTTTCAGCAATTCCCGGCCGTCAGGACGGAGCTCGTCGGAATTGACCGCGAACAGCACACTGCCGCTGATGCCGATGCGGCCGTTGTCGAGCGTGACGCGCCCTGACTGCAACGGCCCTGCGAGCGCCTGCTCGAGCGCCATGCGGCGCTGCTCCTCCTGCTGGCGCTTGCCGGTTTCGGCCTCCAATGTCGCAGCCAGGTCCATCTGCGCCACCAGCACGCCCATCAGGATCAGTACGACCGCGCCCAGCAGACCCGACATCAGGTCTCCGAACACAGCCCAGACGGGAGCTGTCTGGGAAAGGGTGTCGTCGTCGGTATCCATCATTCGGCAGGTGCTCCGCCCGCGCTGGAGGGCCGAGCGTGGAGCAGGCGCAGATCCTCCAGGATGCCCTTCTGTGCGCCGATGCTGAGATCGATCACCTCACGCGCCTGCGCGACGTAGTACGCGAGTTGCTCGTCGCTGCGTGACAGCGAGGCGCCGATGGCCGTCTCGATCCGCTGCAGGCTATCGACCAGCCGTTCGTTGCTGCTGCTGAAGAGCTCCACGCCATGACCGAAGGCATCGGCGAGCGCAGAGAGCTCGATGGCGCTGCCGGAGACCTGCGCCGCAGAGCCCTCTGCACGCGCGGTCTGCGCATCGAGCGCCTCGGCGAATTGCCGCCCGACCTGTTCGAGGACCGTACCTGCAGAGGCCACCAGTGAGGCGATGGCATCGCGCTGTTCGGCCGTGGCACGGCGTGCACTCTCCAGGAACTCCCCCGTGCCTTCGAGCAGCGCCGTGCGCTCCTGCAGGGCAAGGGTGTCGCGCTCGGCGCGCTGACTCATGTCCTCGCGCAGCTCGGCGATCAGGGCTGCAGCGGCCTGCGGCACTTCAGCGCTGGTGTGCAGCAGACGTCCGATGGGCGCTTCCAGTGCGGTGGCCAGAGCGGCAAGTTGCGTGGCAAAGGCCGCTTGCAAGGCATCTATGCGGCCAGCGGAGGCAGCGCTGTGTTCGCCCTCTTGCGCCCGCAAGGCGGAGAGTTCCGAGCGCCAGAGCGCCGCGAGTTGATCCATGCGCTCGGCCTGACCCGCGATCCATTGCTGCTCCGCTGCCCGGTGCGCGTCCAGATGCGTGCGGGACTGTTCAAGCAGGTGTTCGATCGATTGCGCCACGCGTTCGGACTGTTGCCCGCCTCGCTCTGTGAGCTCCCGCGCGGACTGCTGCAGCACATCGCAGAGCGCGCGCTGCCCCGCCATGCCAGCCGCGGCGAGTTCTTCCCAGCGGGACTGGATACCGTGCACGGCGGTATCGAGCGCCTTCACCCAACCGGCGCGCGCCTGCTCCTCGGCCTCGAGGTGCGTCGCGCGTGAAGACGCCTCGGCCTCGGCCAACGCCGTCAGCAGCGTACTGCCGCGTTGCTCGAAGCGCTCCGACGCGGCGGCAAGAGACGATTCCACCGTGCCCGCAACGCGCTCGTGGCTCTGCGCGGCCTCTGCGCGCAGGGATGCCATGGCGGACTCCACGACCGGCAGCGTGGCTGCGGCTGCGGCACTCGCGGCCTGAGCCAGCCCCGAGGCGAGGGACTGCTGCACCGATTGCGCGAGTTCGCGATAGGCCGTGATCGCCTCGGCGTGGAACTGCTTCTGCTGAGCTTCCAGTTGCGCGACGGACTCGCGGTGGCGATTTCCGATCTGCGCGAGCATCTCCTGCATCTGCGTGGCGATGGCCGGGAGCGCATCGGCCTGGGCCTGCAGCGCACTGAAGGTCTGCTCTCGACGGTGTGCCACCGAAAACGTGCGGAAAACGCTCGCCAGCTGCCGCTCGAACAGCTGCATCACAGAGACACGCTCGCGCCGGCTGATGGCCGACATCAGCCCCAGCATCGCTGAACTCGCCACACCGGCCACCGAGGTACCGAAGGAAAAAGCCAGCCCCTTGATCG
>CAIXOY010000677.1 GCA_903921135.1 uncultured Gammaproteobacteria bacterium | reverse complement strand
TCCCTGAAGCCCTCCGGCCCGATATGCGAATCGTAGGCGCCCACCAGCCGGCGGAAGCCGGGATCGTCCAGCGTCGCGCGCGTGGCGTCGGCCCAGGCCTCGCTCAGCTCGGGAATGATCGCGGGGTTGCCGCCGCCCAGCATGCAGAGCGGCTGCGCGGGATCGGCGGGCGGCGACGAGATATCGCTCATCAGTTCGCTGATGCCGGTGTGGCCGGCGTAGCGTTCGCCGAAGGAGGAGAGGGTGAAGCGGGTCATGGCAGGCGTCGTCCGAGCAGCAGGGCAGAGAATACGGCTCCCACCAATACGCCTACGCTGATCGTCATGGCCGAGTCGTAGGAGCCCGTTGCGTCCCGCAGCCGGCCGATCAGGAACGGGCTGACGCCGAAGCCCAGCGCGTAGATGCTGTAGAACCACCCGTAGATCGCACCAAAGGCCCGCTGTCCGAAGAGTCGCGTTGTCAGGAACGCGAGCATGTCGAGCTCTGCCCCGAGCAACAGCCCGATCAACATGACCCCTGCGACGGCGTAATCGAGCCCACCGATGCGCAGCAACAGCAGGCCCAGCATGCCCAGCGCGAGGACGGTCACCGCCACGCGATGCGGGATGAAATGGTCCAGGCACGCACCCACAGCCAGACGGCCCACCACCGATGCAATGCCCATCACGGAGGCGGTGGCTGCTGCATCGGCGGGTGTGGCGCCCAGATCCCGGAACAGGGGTACGAGGTGAACCATCATGCCGCCGATGCCCATCGCCATGCTCACGGCAAGCGCGGACATCGCCCAGAAAGCCGCCGTCGCGCGCGCCTCGCGTAGCGTGAAACCGCGGGTGGCCGGTGCACTCCCGGCGGCCGTGGCAACGGCCGCGCGACGCTCCGTAGGCTTGAAACCGAAGTACACCACGGGCGCGGCGCAAACAGCGAACAGGGCCAGGCAGGCATAGGCGCTTCGCCACCCGGAACGCGTCACCACTTCCGTGACGAAATTCGGGAGCCAGAAACCTCCCAGTCCCGCTCCTGTCAGCACGATGCCGAGCGCGAGCCCCCGTTGCCGGTCGAAAGCCGCGCTGATCGGGCGCGCCAGCACGATGGGCGTTGATCCCGCCCCGGCCAGTGCGATCAGGAAGAAGAAAGTCCAGAGTCCCACCAGTGACTCCAGCGTGGCTGCCATCGCAAGGAGCAGCAGCCCGAAGGCAGCAAGGCTTGCCGACCCCACAGCCGCGGCCCCGAAGCGGTCACACGCCGTGCCGACCACCGGACCCGCGAGAAACAGGCCCATCGTGAGCACGGTCACTGCGAGCGAGATATCGCCGCGCGGCCAACCGAACTCGCTCTCCAGCGGCCCGATGAACGCACCCAGGCTGTAGATCATCATGGCGTTCATGCTGGCGGCGAGGCCGATCGCGGCGCTTACCACCAGAAGGGTTCGCCCTTTGAATTCGTTCGTGCGCGAGGTGGTCGCGGCAGCCGTGTGTGCCGGTCGGGACTGTTCGTCGGACATGGTGCAACTCGGTATCTTGTCGTTTCAATCAACCTACTTGTTGTCAGGCACCGGCACAACCGTCCGGTATGTGTGGTGAGGCCCGGATCTGATCCCGGAAGAGCAGGGCTTTGCGGTGGGCCTGCCCATGGTGCCTTGATCACCGAGGGCTTTGGCTATCATGAGCGCTGTGCTCGTTCCATCCTCTCAGCAAGCGGAGTCACCCATGCCCCCGGCCGGCCCACGTCAGCTGTCACCGCGCGCGATTCTCCTGTCTGTCGTGCTCGCGATGGTGCTGGCCGCCGCCAATACCTACCTCGGGCTCTTTGCGGGTCTCACCATTGCCACGGCCATTCCGGCGGCGGTGGTCTCGATGGCGGTGCTGCGCGTGCTGGGCGGGGGCAGCATCCTCGAGAACAACATCGTGCAGACCGGTGCCTCGGCGGGGTCCTCGATTGCGGCGGGGGTGATCTTCACGCTCCCGGCGCTGGTGCTGCTCGGCTATTGGCAGGACTTCCGCTACGGCTGGGTGCTGGCGATCGCAGGGCTGGGCGGCTTGCTGGGCGTATTGTTCTCGGTGCCGCTGCGCCGTTCGATGATCGTGGAGGATCCGCTGCCCTTTCCCGAGGGAAAAGCTGCCGCAGAGGTGCTGAAGGCGGGCGAGAACCCGGGGCCGGGGCTGCGGCTGCTGGGCATTTCCGCTGCGTTGGGCGCGCTGGTGAAACTCGCCGCGGAAAGCGGGCTGCGCATCGTGCCGGACAACGCCACCGCGGCGGGTTTCATGGGCAAGTACCTGGGCTACATGGGCACAAATCTCTCGCCTGCGCTGCTCGGCGTGGGCTACATCATCGGGCTGAACATCGGCATCGTGGTGCTGCTGGGCAGCGTGCTCTCGTACAACATCGCCATCCCGCTCTATCACGCGCTCGCGCCCTCGCTGGACCCTGCACTGGCCGCGCAACTCGCGGGGCTCTCGGCAGCTGATGCCGCCAGCCTGATCCGCGCCGAGAAAGTGCGTTACCTCGGCGTGGGCGCGATGCTGGTG
>CAIXOY010000676.1 GCA_903921135.1 uncultured Gammaproteobacteria bacterium | reverse complement strand
GAGAAGTACAGCGAGGCGGGGCCGCCGCCCAGGCAGAGGATCTTCATAACGGTCTCCCGTGATAGTTTACGCGTAAAGCATATCGATGCTTTGTTTACGTGTAAACTATCCCGCAGGACCACCCGGCCAGACTGATCAATGGCGGATCGCAAGCAGGAACCACAATCCAAGGACGCCGTGCGCGGGGAGCTGCAGCTCCTGAAGTGCGCGAAGCGGCTCGAACAGTTTTCCACCGGGCGCTTCCGTGACGGCCACGGGGGCTCGCTCACGCGCTTCGACGTTCTGGCAAACCTGAGCCGCGCACCCGGCCGGAGCCTCCCCACCAGCGAACTGGCCTCAAACCTCATCTCGTCCCAGGGCAACATCACCCGCCTGCTCGACCGCATGGAGGCCGACGGCCTGATCGAGCGTGGCAGCCACCACGCAGACCGGCGTGTGAGCGTGGTGGCGCTGACGGACGCCGGCCAGCGCAGCTTCGAGAGCATGGCCGGGGAGCACGAGCACTGGATGGGCGAGATCTTCGGCGTGCTGGGCGAAAACGAGACCCGGCAGCTGATACGCCTCCTCGGCAAGATCCGCGCACGCATCGACGTGCTGGACGAAGACGGCGCCTGAGCCCGACCTCTTACCGAAATTCGGTGTTCAGTGCGCAGGAAGCCGCGGATTAAGATCGCGCCATCCCGAACACGGAAAAGGCACCGAAATGCTGATGTACTGGCGTGAACTCACCGTCGCCTGGGGCGAGAGCGACCCCTTCGGCCTCGTCTATTACCCGCGCATGCTTGCCTGGGTGAACGACACGGAACACGATCTCTTCCGCGCGCTCGGCTACCCGATCGACGAAATGATCCGCAAGGACCGCACCACCTTCGTGATGGGTGAGATCCACTTCCGCTTCATCGGTCCGGCCGCCTACGGCGACCGCATCCGCTGCATCATGACGCTGGCCAAGGTGGGCAAAAGCACGCTGCACTGGGACTGCAAGGCCATCAACGTCACCACCGGCATCACGGTGAACGAAGGCCGCGCCACACGCGTCTACGCCCGCATCAACGAAGACGGCACGCTGAGCTCCGCGAGCATCCCGGACCATATGCGCAGCGCACTCCTGGAGGCCGGCAAATTGAACCAACTCGGGGATCCGCAGTAATCGCGGTGCCTACCCCGATCACACCCGGGAGCCACCGCTTTTGCGTGGCGCCCATGATGGAATGGACCGATCGCCACTGCCGCGTGTTCATGCGGCGGATCTCGCGCCATGCGCGGCTCTACACCGAGATGGTCACCAGCGCCGCGATCGTCCACGGCGACCGTGACCGGCTGCTTGGTTTCGATGCCTGTGAACATCCCGTCGCGCTGCAACTCGGCGGCTCTGACCCGCAAGAACTCGCCGAGAGCGCGCGCATCGGCGAGCAGTATGGCTACGACGAGATCAACCTGAACTGCGGCTGCCCCTCCGACCGCGTGCAGTCGGGGCGCTTCGGGGCCTGCCTGATGGGCGAGCCCGCGCTGGTGGCGCGATGCGTCGCCGCCATGCGCGCGGCCGTGGGCATTCCCGTCACCGTCAAATGCCGCATCGGCATCGACGACCGCGACTCCTACGAAGAACTGCACGACTTCGTGCAGCAGATACGCGATGCCGGTACGCAGGTGCTGGTGGTGCATGCGCGCAAGGCGATCCTGCAGGGGCTGAGCCCGAAGGAGAACCGGGATATCCCGCCGCTGGTCTACCCCACGGTCTACCGGCTGAAGGAGGACTTTCCGGACCTGCCCATCGTGATCAACGGCGGGATCGCCACGCTCGAGCAGTGCAAGGAACATCTGTCGCGGGTAGACGGCGTGATGCTGGGGCGTGCGGCCTATCACGAGCCGTGGTTGATGGCGGCGGTAGATGCTGCGCTTTTCGGAGACGATCATCCGGTGGCGACGCGGCATGAGGTGCTGGACGGATTCATGCCCTACGTCGAGCAGCAACTCGCGGCCGGTGTGAGGCTGAATGCGGTGAGCCGGCACATCCTCGGGCTTTTCCATGGCAGGCCAGGCGGGCGGCTGTTCCGTCGGTACATCGCGGAGAATGCGTACAAGCGCGATGCGGGATGCGAGGTCTTGCGGGAGGCGGCGGGGCTGGTGCCTTCAGATCCGGGCGGGCCTGAGCCGGAAGCGTCGCGGGCATGGCCCGCTCCCACGCACTGATCACACCCCGCAGGAGCGGGCCATGCCCGCGACCATCAGCCCT
>CAIXOY010000675.1 GCA_903921135.1 uncultured Gammaproteobacteria bacterium | reverse complement strand
GTGTACCAGATCGGCGAACTGTAACCGCGCTCCTGCTGCACGAGCGGGCGCGTGGCATCGGGCGATCCGCCGAAGACGCGGGCGTCGTAGGCCGTCCAGCGCGGCGTGGGAATCTCGATGACGCGCAGGTACCAGAACGCGGGCTGCGCCGGGTCGAAATCCGGGTCGGTCCATACGGCCGAGAGTTCGGCCGAGCCGATGCTGTTGCGCCAGGTCGCGGCCGCCACGTCCACCGTGCTGCCAACGGGCGGGAGCTTGCCGCTGCCATCGGGCTCGCGATCACCGGACCACGCCACGTCATAGACGCGCTCCGCCGTCTTGCCGTCTTTGCCAAGCCAGCCCTTCACCACCTGGATACGGTCCAGATTCGCACCGATCGGGTCGCGCATGGCCGAGACGAGGAAAGCCGGCGCGCGGCGCTTCGGTGCCTTGACGAGATCACCGCCCATCGGCACGCCCTTGGCGTAACCCGTTGCTGCAATGTCCGCAGTGCGCGCATCTTCTGGTAGGAAATCGAACCCCCCGAAAAAGCGCATCTGCATGCGCGTGCCGGTGGTGGCATACACCTCGCGGCGCTTCATGGCGGCGAAGATCTCCTTGCGGGTGTTATCGCGCGCCCACACCGCCACATAACCGGAGGCCGCCATCTCGGACATCTTCATGACGAGCTCGGACTTGGGGCCGCGGATGAACGGCTGGTGCGCCCGCTCCTCCGAGGGCTCACCGCTGGTGGCCTTGCCCCAGAAATTGTTCTCTTCCGCCGTCGCAAGACCCGTGTGTGCATCGGTGCTGCCGATCATGCCGAACGCGAGCGGATTCACGCCGAGGCGTGCCTGCTCGGAAAGACCGATGCGCAGCGCAGCGCGCGCGTACTGGTAAGGCTGCATCTCCGGCGTCTGCGCATGGCGCATGCCGAGGTTACTGAGGTCCCAGATCTCGTAGCCGGCGAACTCGTCATTGGGCGAGTTGAGCGGGTGGGTTTCGGAATCCCCCTTGATCTGCGTGACCTCGACCAGCGGCTCCCAGCGGGCACGTCGTGCGGCGTAATCCTTGTCGAAAGGAGCTCCGGAAAAATCGAGCGGCCGGAACATCAGACCGCCGCTCACGTTGCTGTTGTGCGGTATCGCGAGAGCCTGCCCGCCGGTGCGCTTCTCGTAGTCGGCGAGATAGGCCCAGAGCGCTTCGGGATCCAGGCTGTCCAGCGCCGTGAAGGGCAGCACCTGCCGCGTGCGCTCTGCGCCATCGGCAAACATCACGATGCGGTGGAGGTTGTCGCCATCGGGCATGGAGGTCCACTCGTAGCCCGCAAAGGCGCTGAAGCGCCCGGGTTCGTCGAAGCGGTCGGCGGTGGCGGTGACCTGGTTCCACATGCTGCGGGGGTAACTGTCGCTGCGGATAAGGTCCTTGTTCTCGGCGAGCGCGGCGCCCCATTCCATCAGGATGCGCGTGGTGTCTCCGCCGTCCTCGAGGTATCCCGCCCAGCGCTTGCCCGTCTCGGTTTGCATCAGTTCGGGATCATGGGCGCGGATACCGGGCAGCACGCCCAGATACTCGCCGTGATCGGCCACCACCAGAAAATCCAGCGGCCGCGACAGGCGCACCGGCATGCCGTTGTGCGCGGTGACGGTCTCGCCGCGCGCGAAGCGGAAGGCCTGCTCGGGGCCGATCTTCGTGTTGCCGAAGGAAGAGGCGTCAGCCGAGACACTGGTGTGGAGGTGGGTATCACCCCAGAGCAGGCGCTCGGGGAAAGTGCGGCCGGCGTAGGGTGAATAGCCGGTATCGGCTGCGATCAACGGCAGCGAGATCAGGGCTGCGCAGGACACGCCCAGAAGTTGCGGGATTTTCCTCTGCATGAACGTGCTCCCTGATGACGGTAGGAATGGGTGAGCCTTGACGGGCTCAGGGCGCTCGCGCCCTCTCGGCAAGTCTGTCTCTCGCCCGCTCGAATGCAGCTTCCCTGCCTGCCGGATCAAGCCTGTGCCAGTCGAGGATCTCTGTCAGCGTCCGTCCACACCCCAGGCAGGTGTCACCCGCATCGAGCGTGCAGTTGCGCACGCAGGGGGAGTCAGGGGTCGAGACCCGCATGACAGGCTGTTCAGAGTTTCTCTTCGATCGCATCGGCAATGGTCTGCAGCACCATCACCCGCGCGAACTTCTTGTCGTTTGCCGGCACCAGGTTCCAGGGTGCATGCACGGTCGACGTGCGCTCGATCATGTCGCAGACGGCACGCTCGTACTTCGGCCATTTCTTCCGGTTACGCCAGTCTTCCTGCGTGATCTTGTGGCGCTTGTAAGCCACCTTTTCGCGCTCGCGGAAACGCTTCAGTTGCTCCTCCGCGGTGATCGAGAGCCAGAACTTGAGCACGATCGCGCCCGACTCGACCATCTGCTCCTCGAACTCGTTGATCTCGTGGTAGGCACGCATCCAGTCGACTTCGGCGCAGAAACCCTCGACGCGCTCCACCAGCACGCGCCCGTACCAGGAGCGGTCGAAAATCGTCGCGTGGCCGTGGCGCGGGAGGTTGCGCCAGAAGCGCCACAGGTAGGGCTGTGCGCGTTCTTCGTCGGAGGGCGCGGCGATCGGCACCACGCGGTAGAAACGTGCATCCAGCGCGCGCGTGATGCGCCGGATGGTACTGCCCTTGCCGGCGGCGTCCATGCCCTCGAACACACAGACCAGCGAGCGGTCGCGGATGCGCTTTTCGCGCGTGAGCATGGCCACGCGCGCCTGCGCCTTCTCGAGTTGTTTTTCGTAGCGTGCGGGTGACAGGCGCTTGCCGTGGTCGAGTGTGTTCAGAAGGTCTCGCCCGTCCAGCGAGGGCACCGGCGGCGGCGCCGCAGGCGAGAGCGGCGGCGCGGGGCCGTCGAGGCGGCGGCGCATCGCATCGAGCAGCAAGTTGCCGGCAGTGAGTGCGCGGTAGTGCGAGTCCGAACCGTCGATCACGTGCCACGGCGCCTCGCCTGTGCTCGTTTCACGCAGGGTCTCTGCAGAGACACGCGCGTAACGGTCGTAGTTGCGGAAGCGCTGCCAGTCACGCGGCGTGACGCGCCAGGCAGTGAGGGAATCGGAGCCGAGTTTTTTCAGGCGTTTGTGCTGCGCGTCTTTGGAGAGGTGGAACCACAGCTTCAGCAGCAGCACGCCTTCTGCCACCAGCATCCGCTCGAAGTGGCGGATCCGCTCCAGGTCCTCGGCAAATGCGCTTTTCTTGCTGCGCCCCTCGGCGCGATCGACGATCGGACGCGTGTACCACGAACCGAAGAACATCCCGACGTTGCCCTTTCGCGGCAGCGATCGCCAGAAGGGCCACATCAGCGGACGCCCGCTGTCGGTGCCATCACCCGATTCGAAGGCCTCGGTGCGGATATGGCGCGGGTCCATCCATTCGTTGAAGAGGTTGACGGTCTCGCCCTTGCCGGCGCCATCGACACCGCCCACGAGGATGAGCACGGGAAAATCGGGTTTTTGCAGCAGCCGGAACTGCGCGTCCAGCAGCGCCTCGCGGAGTTTCGGTTCTTCGCGCTTGTAGCGGGCCTTGGGGATGCTGTGGCCGATTTCGGCGGATTCGAACACGGCAAAGCCCTCTGTGCGGTTTAGCCTGCACGCTACTGCGGCACCTGCGGCGCCGCAAGGCGGCCTGGCCGCCCTGCCTGCGTGCGCTCAGGTTTCAGGCGCTTGAGCGCATCCTGGCGAGCAGCGCGAGCACCACGGCCACCGTGCCCAGCTCGAACCCCACACCGATAGATGTGTAGGAGGACCACTCGGAGGCGAGCAGTGCAGCCACCAGCCGCGCGCTACCGATGCCTGCACACAGCACCCCGTAGGTGACCAGCACGCTGCGCGTGTTCTCCGGGCGCAGCGCACCAGCGAGCAAGAGCACGCCCACCGCGGACTGGAAGCCGCCGTAGGTGGCCTGGATATCGACCAATCCGGGCGTGCCCGCGATGGCTGCAACGCCCACGGACTCCTGCAGGAAACCCGGATTGATGAAACACCACACCCCGTAAGCGGCCCACATCAGGCCCATCAGACCCAGAAAGACGCGCGCTGCCATGACAGGCTCCTCAGATGAATTCGACTTCGATGCCGTGCTGCTGGTGGCTGCAGAGATTCACCAGCATCTTGCCCGTGTTGGTGCCCTCGAACAGCCCGATCATCGCGTCAGCGGCGCTCTCGATGCCCTCGAACACGGTGGAGCGGGAATTGAGCCTGCCCTCGTGGTACCACTGCATCATCGGCACCAGCGCTTCCTCGCGGCGGTGCATGTAGTCGCTCACGATGAATCCCTTGATGGTGAGGCGCTTGCCCACCACCATCAGCAGGTTGCGGATCCCCACGCCCTCTCCCACGTCGTTGTACTGCGAGATCATCCCGCAGGCAGCGATGCGTCCGTTCAGCTTGAGGCAGTCGAGCGCGGCCTCGAGGTGCTCACCGCCCACGTTGTCGAAATAGACATCGATGCCCTCCGGTGCAGCAGCGCGCAGCGCGGCGTTCAGGTCGTCGACGGTGCGGTAGTTGATGACGTGGTCGGCGCCGGTTTCTTCGCGCAGCCAGTGGGCTTTCTCGTCACTGCCGCAGGAGGCGATGACGTGGCAGCCGTGGATCTTCGCGAGCTGGATGGCCACGGAGCCCACGGCTCCCGCGCCACCCGAGATGAACACCGTTTCGCCCTTCTGCAGGCCCGCGATATCGAAGAGCCCGAAATAAGCCGTGAGGCCCGGTATGCCCAAAAGGCCCAGGTAGAGATCGGCCGGGGCACCCGTCGGCGGCAGCTTCACCATGCTGCCGTCGCCAAGCGCGTATTCGCGCCAGCCGCGCATGTGCAACACCATGTCGCCGGGTTTGAAGTCGGGGTGGTGGGAGCGCAGCACCTCACCCACCGCACCGCCCTCGAGGGGCGCGTTCAGCTGGAAGGGCGGGATGTAGCTCTCGCGGTCATGCATGCGGCCGCGCATGTACGGGTCGACCGACATCCAGACGTTGCGGATCAGGAACTCGCCGGGCCCGGGCTCGGGCACCTCGACGGTGATGGTCCGGAAGTTGTCTTTGCGGGGCATGCCGTGCGGACGTGAGTTGAGGTGGATCTCCCGGCTGGCGACCATACGACTGCTCCTGCATTGGGACGGTGTGGCGATCCGCATGCCCCCGGGCACGCGCTCCGTGGCATTCTAACCCCCTCGTCACGGGGAGCGGCCGGAACATGCAGACAAAAGCCCTGAAGCTGCGCGCCTGCCTTGCGGCCTGCGTCCTGCTCTACAGCGCAGGCGCCACGGCCACCGACTGGACACTCGACCATCTGGTGCCCGGCGGCCCCTTCAAAGGCATCCACGGGCTCGGCGTGGGGCCCGACGGCCTGATTTATGTCGGCAGCGTGATCGGCCAGACGCTGCATACAGTGGACCCGCGCGCCGGCGCCACGGCCGTTTTCGTGCCTCCCACCGCGGGCCTCGCCGATGATGTGGAGTTCGGCCCCGACGGCACGATCTTCTGGACCGGCTTCTCCAATGGCACGCTGAACGCACGCAGCCCCGGCAGCGGCACGCGCGTGATCGCGAGCGGCCTGCCGGGTCTCAACTCGCTCGCCATGGACGCGAAAGGCCGGCTCTTCGCCACGCAGGTCTTCGCCGGTGATGCGCTGTGGGAGATGGACCCCACGGGCGAAAAACCACCGCGCCTTGTGATGAAAGACATGGGCGGGCTGAACGGCTTCGACTTCGGCCCCGACGGCAGACTCTGCGGGCCCTTGTGGTTCAAGCACCAGGTGGCCTGCATCGATGTCGACACCGCCAGCCTCGAGGTGGTGGCGGAGGGGTTCAAGGTGCCGGCGGCCGTCAATTTCGATTCGCGAGGCCGCCTGCACGCCATCGACAACGAGACAGGCGAGGTGTTCCGGATCGACACCGCCGCCCACACCCGCGAGCGCGTGGCGGTGGCGCCCACCAACCTCGACAACCTTGCCTTCGACGCGGCAGACCGCCTGTACGTCACGAATATGTCCGACAACGCCATATACGAGGTGCCGCTGGATGGCCGCCCCCTGCGCACGGTGATCTCGAGCCCGCTGACGCTCCCGGGCGGCATCGCGCTGCAGGGCAATACCCTGTACGTGGCCGACCACTTCACCATGCGCAAGGTCGACACCCAGAGCGGCACGGTGCAGGACATCGACCGCTCGCTGCTCACCAACGGCTATCCGAGCACGATCGCGACAAGTGCTACGCGCATTGCCTCGGCGAGCGTGGAGAGCGGCGTGGTGCAACTGCGCGATCGCGCGAGCGAACGCCCGCTCGCGGTGTGGGTGGGCATGGCACGACCGGGCGCCATCGCCGTGACCGATGAGCGGCACGTAGCCGTCGCCGAAATCGGCACCGGGAAATTGCTCGCGCTGGATGCCAGCCGACCCGATACCCGCGAAGTACTGGCCGAGGGCCTCGAGCAGCCCATGGGCCTCGTGCGCCGGGGAAGCGAATGGTTCGTGAGCGAATCGGCTGCCGGGCGGGTGAGTGCCCTCGGTGCGAAGGGCGCGCGCCGCGTGGTGGTCGAGGGCCTGCAGCAACCCGAGGGCCTGGCTTTCATGCCGGACGGCCGCCTGGCGGTGGCCGAGACAGGCACCGGGCGAGTGCTGCTGGTGGACACCGCGACCGGCGAGCGCGAAACCATAGCGCGCGGACTGCCCTTCGGCATCGCAGATGCACCCGGCGCGCCGCCCGGCATCATCCCGACAGGGGTGGCGGTCGATGCCGCGGGCACGGTGTACCTCAGCTCCGACCGCGAGAGTTCGCTGCTTCGCCTGCGCGCACCAGGGACGAGCGCGCCCTGAGAGGCCGGGGGTTAGCGTCGAGGCGATTGGTTAGCAACACCCCCTGTTCGGGAAAATTCCTGCAACAGATCCGAGGGGTACCCGCATCTCGGGTGGCCCAAACACCCGCATGCGCCGTAAGGTTGCTCGGCGGTAATTCTAATCACCCACACGCCTGGCACAGCGGTCGGCCAGCGTTGCCCGTTCGGAGGGACCATGCTGATCGGAATCCTGAAGGAAACCCTGCCAGGCGAGCGGCGCGTAGCGCTGGTGCCGTCGCAGGTCGCAATGCTCGCGAAACAGAAACACTCGGTGGTAGTGGAACAGGGGGCCGGTGAGGCCGCCGGTTACCGCGACGCCGACTACGAATCAGCCGGCGCAAGGCTGGTTTCCCGGGCAGAGGCCTTGGCCGCCGAGATCGTGGGCGCCGTGCGCGGCATCTCGATCGGAGACGAAGCCAACGCGGGAGACCTGCAGCACCTGCGCTCGGGCTCACTGGTGGTGGGGACCTTCGACCCCCTCGCCCAGCCCCAACATGCGCAGCGCCTCGCCCCGACGGGCGTCATCCTGCAATCGCTCGAACTGCTTCCGCGCACCACGCGCGCCCAGTCGATGGACGTGCTGAGTTCCATGGCCAACCTCGCCGGCTACAAAGCGGTGCTGATGGCTGCGAACGCCCTCCCCCGCATCATGCCCATGATGACAACCGCGGCCGGCACGCTCACCGCGAGCAAGGTGCTGGTGCTGGGCGCCGGCGTGGCAGGGCTGCAAGCCATCGCCACCGCCAAGCGCCTCGGCGCGGCCGTCGAGGGCTACGACATCCGCCCCGAAGTGGC
>CAIXOY010000674.1 GCA_903921135.1 uncultured Gammaproteobacteria bacterium | reverse complement strand
GCTCGCAACAGCCGCTGCGCGTGCAACCCACCGATGCCACCGAAGGCGATGACATGAGCGCCGCGATGGGCGGCATGGGCGCACCCGGCGCGCGCAGCGGCCAGCGTCCGCGCGCCGCACTGCAGCGCAAGCAGTCGCGCTCGGTGGCGGGCGGACGCTTCGTGCTCGACGCCAACCGCAATGCCGTGGTGTTTCGCGGCAGCGGCCAGGAGTGGCTCGATCTGCTGCCGACCATCCGCGCCATGGACCGCCCCGCACCCGCGGTGCTGGTCGAGGTGCTGATCGCCGAGGTAACGCTGAACGACTCCGAGAACAGCGGCGTGGAGTGGCTGGCCAAGGGATCGTTCTCGCGCAATGGCGACACCTACGATGTCGATTACGGCACCGTCGGCGGGCTGGGCATCGGCTCCACCGGTTTCAACCTCACGCTCGACAACGCGGGCGAGACGCGCGCGGTGCTGAACATGCTCTACAAGAACGAGCGCGCGCAGATCCGCTCGCGGCCACGGCTGATGGTGATGAGCGGGCAGAGCGCACGCATCGACGTGGGCGACGAGATCCCGGTGGTGAGCTCCTCTTCGCGCTCCATCGACAACTCCGACGCGCCCATCGTGAACAACGTCGAATACCGCCGCACCGGCGTGACGCTGGAGATCCGGCCCACCGTGCACGCCTCGGGCTACGTCGACGTGGAAGTCGCGCAGGAGCTGAGCCAGGCCACCCAGACCACGACCAGCGAAATCGACTCGCCCACGATCTTCAACCGCAGCATCGAGACCACCGTGAGCCTGAAGGACGGCGGCTCGGTACTGCTGGGCGGGCTGGTGTCCTCGAGCGGCGGCACCAAGCAGCGCGGCATCCCCGTGCTGGGCAAGCTGCCCGGCATCGGCAAGCTCTTCCGGGTGGACGGCGACACCGAAGACCGCACCGAGCTGATGGTGCTGGTGATTCCCTATGTGGTGCGCACGCCGGAAGAGGCAGAGGATCTGGCGACGCGGCTCGCGCAGCCCGAATGACGATCGAACGCATCTTCGTCGCCACCGTGCCGCGCGCGGCCCAGATCGAGGTGCCGTCGGTACGCGTGGTTGTCGGCAAGGGCATCGAGGGCGATCGTCACTTCGGCAAGCGCAAGGTGCCGGGCGAGAACCTCACGCTGGTCGAGGCCGAAGAACTCGAGGCCTTCGCGCAAGAGCAGGGCGTGCCGGTCGATCTCTCCGGAAGCCGCCGCAACATCGTCACGCGCGGCGTGCGACTGAACGATCTGGTGGGTCGCGAATTCCGTCTGGGAACGGCGCTGCTGCGCGGCGTGGAACTCTGCGAGCCCTGCTCCGTGATGGGCAGGCTCTACGCCCTGCCCGACTGGCCCGGCCCCCGCACGGTCCGCCAGATGCTGCACCGCGCAGGGCTGCGCGCGGACGTGCTGCAGACGGGCGTATTCAAGGTCGGCGACGCGCTGCTGCCTGCGCTCTAGTCAGCGCGTACGTCCACCGCTCTTCCCGTTGGAGCGGGCCATGCCCGCGATATTGCTTGGCATCGGCGTTTGTCGCGGGCATGGCCCGCTCCCACAACCGGTACACCGGCGAGGGGGTCATGCTTCCGACCCCTCTTCCTGTTGGAGCGGGCCATGCCCGCGATCGTGCTTGCCATCGGCGCTTGTCGCGGGCATGGCCCGCT
>CAIXOY010000673.1 GCA_903921135.1 uncultured Gammaproteobacteria bacterium | reverse complement strand
GGCATCCGCGTCCTCGACGCGAGCCCCGGCCGCGGCACCGCACTCGATCTGGTGCTGCGCGAAGTGGCTGCCGGCCCCGAGGCCCGCGTGGAGCAATGGGTCGTGCGCCTCTTCCCTCACGCGCAAGAGATCATCCGCGCCGCGCTCGCCTCGCTGATACAGCGCGGCATCCTCGCGCAGAGCGAGCGTCGCTTCCTCTGGGTGCTGAAAGAACGCAGCTACCCCATGCGCGATGACCGCGAGCTGAAGGAAGCCAAGCGCCGCATCTACGACACCCTGATGAGCGACGTCATTCCCTCGCCGCACGACACCGTGCTGCTCGGTCTCGCGCTTGCAGGCGGCTTGCTGGAAGCCTTCCTCTCGAAGAGCGAAATCGCGCGCCTCGAAGACCGCATCCGCGAGGCCGGCGGCATCGACCTCATCGTGCGCGGCGTCGAGGCCGCGCTGCGGCAGGACCAGCTGGTCCGCGCCCAGGCCATGCTCTACCCCTTCTGAACACACGATTGCCAGCGGAGACCACGCAGATGGAAACGACCAGAGAAACCACCGAACTCGCGCTCGTGATCGCACCGATGGGGCGGCTCGACTTCGGCTCGGCCGCCTCCTTCCAGGACACCCTCGAGAAGGGCATCGCCGAAGCGGCGGCCGCCAAGCTCGCGGTGATCGTCGATTGCGCAGGCCTCGACTACCTCTCCAGCGCCGGGCTGCGCAGCTTCCTGATCGGCGCACGCACCGCGCAGGCCGCAGGCGTGAAACTCAAGGTCTGCGCCCTGCAGAAGAGCGTGGGCGAGGTCTTCGACGTGAGCGGGTTCAGCCGCATTCTGCCACCTGTGAGCGATCGCGCCGCCGCGCTCGCCGCGCTCTGAACCGCGGCAGCGTCATGCAGACGACGCTGCCCGGAGAGGAAAGCAGGCTGCAGGAAGCCATGGCCTTCCTGCACGGCTTCTGGCAAACCGAATCCCTCCCGGACGAACTCCTTTTCCCCTTCGAGCTCGCGCTGGAAGAGGTGTTCATGAACGTCGCCATGCACGGCGGCGGAGAGCAAGGCCCCGCGACGGTGTGGCTGGAACTCGAGCGCGCCGACGGCAGGCTGAACCTCAGCCTGAGCGATGACGGCCGCGCCTTCGATCCGCTCGCCCTTCCCACGCCCGATCTGGACGCGCCCCTCGAGGAGCGGCCGGTGGGCGGGCTGGGCGTGTATCTGGTGAGGGAGATGATGGACGACGTGTCTTACAGCTACCAGGGCGGGCGTAACTGCCTGTCGATGTGGAAGTCACTGTGAGAGCACCGCGCGGGCGCCATGTCTGAGGCCGGCGGCCGAAGCACCTGAGCGCAGCGAGTACCGGAATCTAACGCTGCTCTGCAACGGCCGCACCCGTGCGGATCTTGTGCGCGAGCACCCCGATCCCGAAGCCCTTACCCGCCAGCGGCTCCTCCCCGAACAGCACCAGCGGCGTGTAATTGGCGCCCACCCACCCGAGAATCTCCGCGCCATAACCGGGCTCGCCGAAGCGGCCGAGGAGCGCGCTCGATTGATCCACCAGCACCACGACGTCCGGCGGCGCTGCTGCAAGTGATGCGAGCACGGCCTGCTCGCCATGGAAGGCCAGTTCCGGCGCGGGCAACGCGTAATAGCGCGTGCCCGCGGCATGGCGCGACAGGAAGTTCAGCATTGCCGCATCCGGCAGCACCAGCACGGTGGCCTGCGGAGAGATGGCCGTTTTCTGCCACTCGAGGAAGGCCTGCACCAGAGGGCCGCGCACGTCTTTCCCTTCACGGAAAACACGCAGCCGGTCGCCTGCGGCTTTCAGGTCCAGCGTGCGCTGGGCGTAGTGCTCGCGCGAGGTGTTGAGGTGCGCGAGCGTCAACCCCAGCACCAGCGCGAAGAGCGGCAGCCTGCGCCACCACCACGCGGTATCCTCGCGTCTGCAGCCGGCGAGCAGCCAGGCAAAGAACAGCACCACGGCAGGCATTGCCAGCGCAAAACCGTAGTGGAAGAGCCGGGCCGCCAGCAGGATCTTGAGCAGCATCGCCAGCGCGAACACCGCCAGCACCAACCACGCGTCGGCCTGCGGACGCGGCGTTTGCGGGTGCCGCGCGCGCAGTATCACCACCATCACCGCAAGCAGCGCGAGCGGCAGGAAAGCGAGCCCTTGCTGCACCACCGCCACCTGTACCGGCGGATAGAGGAGCACCGCGGGCAAGGACACGAGCAGCACGGTGGCGAGCGCGAGCGCTGCGTGCCGGCTGCCGCGCGCGAGGCGCTCGAGCCCCACACCCGCCGCCGCGAAGAACAGCACCACCCCGAACTCCGCCACGGCACGCTGCAGGTGCTGCCACGGCGCATCGAAGCCACTCACCCAGCGGTAGAACGCCTCGCCCGAGGCACCCATGCTGCCGACGGGCGCAAAGGCGGCGAACACCGCGTGCAGGGCGCCGGCAGCACCGTGCGTGGGCAGGAACGCGAGGAAGGCGAGCAGCAGCGTTGCGAGCGCAGCGCCCCAGAGCAGCCCTGTGTTGCGCGCTACCTGCGGCGCCCGGAGCATCGCCACCAGCAACGCGGCAAGGAGCGCCACGCACACTTCCGGCTTGCCGAGCACCACCAGCCCCAGACACGCGCCCGCTGCCACCCATCGCCACGGCGCCGCGGTACCGGCATCGCACCGCAGCACCAGCGAGAGGCAGAGCATCGCGAGCATCAGCCCGTAGACCAGATCGGCCGAGTACGGTGTGACGAAGTTGTAGTTGGCCTGGAAGATGTACTGCGGAAACGCGCAGAGCAGCAAGAACGACATGGCAGCGCCAAGACCCGCGGACGGACCGCCGAGCCATCCGAAAAACCCCCGCAGCTGCAGCGCGAAGCAGGCAATCAGGAAGAGGTGGAAACCCGCAAGACTCGCAAGCGACACGCTGGACAGCGCCATCACTGCCGCCTGCACGTGGGCCGCAAGCGGCCCGAACACATGGGCGATGTCGAGGTACAGCCGATCGCCTTCGAGAATGCGCCACGCTACATAGGGCTGGCGGCCAACGTCCACCAGCGGATCGGTCCAGCGCTGCCAGCTGAGAACGGCGGGCAGCACGAAGGCAAACACGAGCGCGAGCCACCCGAGCCAAGGCCCGAACCGCAGGCCTGCAAGGCGAGTGGCCACGACTGCAGCGCGCGCCTCAGGGCAACTGCACCCGCCGTGCCTGCGCCAGGATCTTCGCGGCATCCGCGCGGAGCAGGAACTGCTGCGCGAGCAGGCGCTCGGTGCTGGCCTCGACCTTTCGCACGTAGTCTTCCTTGCTCGTGTAGAGGCTGCTGACGGTTTCCGGCGCGAAGGGCGCCACCGAGCCGCTCAGTCGGCAGGCCAGGTTGCCGATGTTGCGCAGCAGCGGCGAGAGGGCAGGATCCGCGACGTTGGTGGAATCGAAGCGGGCAAGCGGCACGTCGACCGCGGGCAGACGGATGCCGCCGATGACATTGCCGTTTTTGTCACGCCACAGCGTGCCGCCCGTCTGGTACATCCACTTGCCCTTGGGCGGCGGGGCGCCGTTCAGCGATTGCCTGAACAGGCGCTGCCACAGCGCATTGAAGACGTAGGACACGTGCACAGGCCCGTCGGCGGTGGTGTTCAACTCGTTCGCGCACAGATCCTCGAGATACACCGGCTGCGGCCCGAGCAGCCCCGCGGGGATGATCTCGATGTTGCGATGC
>CAIXOY010000672.1 GCA_903921135.1 uncultured Gammaproteobacteria bacterium | reverse complement strand
GTCTGCAGCAGGCACTCGTCGCGCTCGCCGAGCGCGAGGCCGGCACCATCATGCCCGGCTTCACGCATCTGCAGACCGCGCAGCCCGTGACCTTCGGCCACCACATGCTCGCGTGGAACGAGATGCTCGAGCGCGACCACGGCCGCCTGCAGGACTGCCGCGCGCGCCTGAACAGCTGCCCGCTGGGCGCAGCCGCACTCGCCGGTACCAGCTACCCGATCGACCGCGAACTCACCGCGGAACTGCTGGGCTTCGACGGCCCGGCGCGCAACAGCCTGGACGCCGTGGCAGATCGCGACTTCGCCATCGAGTTCTGCGCGGCAGCCGCGCTCGCCATGACGCACCTCTCGCGCTTCAGCGAGGAGCTCGTGCTCTGGACCTCGGCGCAGTTCGGCTTCGTGAACCTGCCCGACCGCTTCTGCACCGGCTCCTCGATCATGCCGCAGAAGAAAAACCCGGATGTGCCCGAGCTCGTGCGCGGCAAGAGCGGGCGCGTGAGCGGGCATCTGGTGGGGCTGCTGATGCTGATGAAGTCCCAGCCGCTTGCCTACAACAAGGACAATCAGGAAGACAAGGAACCGCTCTTCGACACCGTCGACACACTGCGCGATTGCCTGCATGCCTTCGCCGACATGATGCCCGCGCTCACCGTGAACGCCGCCGTGACGCGCGAAGCTGCGCGCCGCGGCTTCGCCACCGCCACGGATCTGGCCGATTACCTCGTGCGCCGCGGCCTGCCCTTCCGTGATGCCCACGAGGTGGTGGGCAAGGCCGTGGCATATGGCGTCGCAACCGGCACGGATCTCGCGGACATGCCGCTCGACACTTTGCAGGGTTTCAGCCGCCTGATCGCTGCGGACGTCTTCGAGGTGCTGACGCTGGAAGGCTCGGTGAACGCCCGTGACCACATCGGCGCAACAGCGCCCGCGCGCGTGCTGGCAGCAGCACACGCGGCGCGGGAGCGGCTCGCAGCCCGCGGGGGCTGAACGGGGCGCTCTCCTATACTGCGACCATGAACACCGACAACGAGGCGCAGGAAGACGACGAAGGCATAGATCGCCGCCTGCTGCGCCGCGTGCAGGAGCGCTTTCGCGCGATCGGCACGGCCCGTCTCGCACGCCTGCGCGGGATGGTCGACGAGCGCCAGCGCAACTTCCTCGACCTCCTCCCGCTGCTGTTCCATCTGAATCACCCCGCGCTGCCCGGCTATCTGTCCGCCGGCACGCCCTGCCGCATCGGCGGATACCGCGCGGATGCGACCACGCTGGCGCTCGCGCACCGGCAGTGGCGGAGCTTCGAGGCGCGCTCCGGCAAGGCCTCGCCCGAAGACATCACCGCCGTCTACCTGATGGGCAGTTCGGGCACCCTCGGCCACGCCGACACCAGCGACCTCGACCTCTGGATCTGCTACCGCGGCGCGCTGCCGCAACAGGCACTCGCACTGCTGCAGCGCAAGGCCGAGGCGATCGGCGCCTGGGCGAAGAGCGAGGGCGTGGAGGCGCACCTCTTCCTGATGAACGACGACAAGTTCCGCAGTGGCGAGCGCGAACCGCTCACCGGCGAGAACTGCGGCACGGCACAGCACTACCTGCTGCTCGACGAGTTCTACCGCACCGGCATCCTGCTCGCGGGACGCATCCCGGCCTGGTGGCTGATCCCGCCGGAAGAGGAGCCGCGTGCGCAGGAGTGGCTCGCCGCAGCGCTCGCGCGCCGCCACGTGCGCGCCACGCAGTTGCTCGATTTCGGCGGCCTTCACACGGTGCCCGCGAACGAGTTCGTGGGCGCGGGCATCTGGCAGCTCTACAAGGCGATCGACTCGCCCCACAAATCGATGCTGAAGCTGCTGCTCTTCGAGATTTATGCCGGCGAGTTCCCGGCCGCACTGCCGCTCAGCGCGGACTTCAAGCGCGCGGTGTACGCGGGCGTGACGGACATCGACGAGCTTGATCCCTACCTGATGGTCTATCGCCGCATCGAGGCCATGCTGCAGCACGAGATACAGCCCGAGCGCCTGGAACTCGCACGCCGCTGCCTGTACTACAAGGCCGGCAACCGGCTCTCGCACACACGCGGCGCGGAGCCGGGCTGGCAACGGCTGATGATGGAGCGCCTGGTGGCGGATTGGGGCTGGGACCAGGCGAAGCTCGCGCGGCT
>CAIXOY010000671.1 GCA_903921135.1 uncultured Gammaproteobacteria bacterium | reverse complement strand
TGCGGGGATGCGGGTGAAATCAAGGGTGGTTGATGCCGCCGCCCAATCGTTCCCTGCCTCGAAGACGAGTTGCTCCCAGCAGGTCGAAGGCTCGACGCGAGCGACCGCCAAGCACGGCAGTGCCAAGAGTGTGGCGATCGTGCAGAGCGCCGCCAGGCGGGAAGAAGGAGTGCTGCGCATACGCCGGGAATCCTGTCCCGCGCGCGCCCTCCACGCCACTCGCAAAAGTACCCAAAGCGCCCTAAGGCGTCGACAGGCGCACGGTGCCGTCGTATCCATCGAGCCTCAGGTAGTCTCCGGTTTTGAGGACGCGCGTGCCGCTGCGTGTGTTCACGACGCAAGGAAGCCCATATTCGCGCGCAATGACCGCGCCATGGGAAACGGAGCTCCCCAGATCTGTGACAAGGCCGGCAATCACACTGAAATAAGGCGTCCAGCCGATGTCGGTGATGGGTGTCACCAGGATTTCTCCCGGCTGCAGTGATGCGGCTTCCTCCAGGGTGTGCGCCACCCGGGCCTTGCCCTCCACGATCCCGCCTGAGGCAGGCCGCCCCTGCAGCACGCCATTGGCGGCCTCGGCTGGCATCTCTTCCAGCGGACGTGGAGACCCCGTGCAGATCTCCGGGAATTCGAGATTCTGCTGGTAAGCGAATGCGGCGCGCCGTGCGCCTGCGGTGGCGAGCATGTCCGGAGTGGCTGCGTCGACCACGGTCTCCAACTCGTCCACCGTGAAAAAGAAGAGAAGGTCGACGTCCGGCAGCTTGCCCTCCTGTACCAGTAGTGCCCCCAGTCGGCGGAAGGCTACCTTGAACCGATGTGCGCTGCGCACGAGGTGTGACTTGGTGTGCTCCCTGCGGCGTATGGCGTCATGAGCGCGTGGCAACAACCAGCGGAGCACACCGTTTACGGCAGGCAGGGCTGCGTGTCTTCGCGTTCCCTCGTGCTGCCTGTGCCCTGCAAGCCGCGAGCGCACGGCCGCCTGGATGCTGTGAACCAGTCGTGCGGGTTCATCCGCCCACGAAGGATCACGCATGCAGAGTTCGCGGTAGCCGCGGTGGCCATGTGCACGCAGGAACTCCGAGAGAGCGCTGGCTGTTGCCGGCCTGCCTTGCATCCATGCAAGCGCCTGCTCGGGCGTCGCATCTGCAAATCCGGCAGTTGCACCGGGTTCAGAGGCCACGCGATCGGCGAGTGAGTCGAGCTGCTGAAGCATCACGGCGCTCTCCACACCGGTTGCCCCGCCGAGAAGCGCGGCTGCCAGCCCTTGCTCGGCGCCGGTGCTGTCGTTGGGCGTGCGCGAGACGATGTTCTCGACCAGCGTACACAGAAAGCCGGAGAGTGCAGACGAGCGGATATGCACGGCCATCGCGTGCTCGAAGAAGCCCGCCTTGGCCGTGATCTCGCGCCACGCATCCCGGCTGTTCTCTGCCGGGCGGACACGGAAGGATTCCATCTCCGCGTCGAATCTCCGCACCGCCGACGGTGCGCCCAGACAGTAACGAAGCAGACGGATGGTGTTCAGCAGGCGGCGGTGAAACGGCATTGGTGCAGGCGCGCGCAACTCCGGCACCACCCGGCCGCAGAGGCTTTGTGCCGTCTGCTCCACGGAAGACCCGAGAACGCCTGCCACCATCGCCGTGTTTCCCGTGAGGTTCAGGAACAGATGTCCGTGCGACCACGCTGTGATTTGCCAGGCCGCGCTGATCGTGTCGCGCGCGCCCACGCTCTTTTGCATGTGCTGCAGCCCGTAGTCGATACCCCACCCCGTAAACGAGCCCGTGAGCGGGCATACCGCGCCCGGCATCATTTCGCTCACATTGCAGGTGGTGAGTACGTCATCGGGCCGCGGCAATGGGGTGTCGAGCGCATTCAGATCCGCCGGGAGTGTGGTGATGGGCCTTGCCTGCAGCCAGAAGACCTCCCCCTCATGGTCTATGGCCCATTCGAGATCGAGCGGCTCACCTTGCAGGCGTGCTGCTCGACGGGCTTGCTCGGCGATTTGGGCTATCTCGGCGTCGCTTAGTACTGGCGTTTCGTGGACCGGGAGCCTGCGTACGATCCTGCCGCTCGTATCGACGGCATAGTGGTCGGGTGTGGCATTTCCGCTGACGAGAGATTCGCCAAGGCCTTGGACGGCGTCGATGACGAGAAGATCGCGCCTGGCACTGGCGGGGTCTGCGGTGAAAACCACGCCGGCACACCGTGCGTTCACCATTTGCTGCACCACGAGGTGCATCGCCGCTGCTCGCTCACCTTCCTGCTGGCGGCGGTACTGTCCTGCGTGCCCCGTGTCCAGCGAGGCCACGCACGCCCGGATGGCTTCACGCACAGCCTCTTTGCCCTTCACGTCGAGTACGCTCAGGTACTGCCCCGCAAAGGATGCTGTTGCCCCATCCTCTGTGTCTGCTGAAGAGCGCACCGCCAGAGGTGTGTTGCCCAAACGCGCGCAGCGCAGGTCCAGATCTGCCGGAAAGATGGTGCAGCTTGCATTGCGGATGGCAAAGGCGGGCGGTACGCGAAGGCCCATCGCGAGCAGCCGGGCCAGCCCTGCGGCCTTCCCGCCGCAAGCGCCGTCGCTGGTGTCTGCAATCTCGATGATGTGCGGTTCAGTCACGGGGAGGCTGGGTCCGGTGGGTGCTTGGCTAACGATCAGCCCCGCGCAGGTTCTGGGGGCGAAAAAAAGGGCTGCTTGCGCAACCCTTGTAGTGTCTGGCCTGAAGTTTGGCTCCGCCTGCTGGGCTCGAACCAGCGACCCATTGATTAACAGTCAATTGCTCTACCAACTGAGCTAAGGCGGAATGGAGCGCGATGGTAATGAGGCACCCCGAGGCGGTCAACCTCAAAGCGCTGGAATTTATCCGGGGTGCCGCGCGGGCTCGGGGCCCGTTGCGTCGTGAAAACGGGACAAGGACGCGCGCAACTCGTCGGGCAGGGCCGCCGGGCGTTGGGTCTGATGGTCGAAGTGGACGAGCACGCAGCGTGCTTCGGCGCAGAGCCTGCCCCGCTGTTCGATCCACTGCCGCACGATGACGGAGGTGTTGCCCAGCCGCTCCACGCCGCTACGGACGCATGCCTCTTCTCCGAAGAAGAGCTGATCCCGGAAGTCGGTTTCCATGCGCGCAAGTACGAAAGGTGGTAGTCGTGGCGCTTTGCCCAGCGCTTCTCGGACCATGTACGAGCGTCCCTCCTCGAACCACGCCATCACGGCCACGTTGTTGATGTGGCCGAGCATGTCGGTCTCGCTGACCCGCGGGCGGATGCTGATCTCGAAAGGCATGCGGCTGCTCCGGGGGGTTGTCCGGGCCGTAGAATAGCAAGCACGATGCCCCGTGCACTTCATGCTCGCCCTTGGCGGCGCGCCCTCAGGATGTTTCATGCGTCGATTCCGTGTCGAATCCGGTTTCCAGCCTGCGGGCGATCAGCCCGCCGCCATCGCCGGGCTGGTCGAAGGCCTGCGCGAAGGGCTGTTGCGCCAGACATTGCTGGGGGTGACCGGATCCGGAAAGACGTTTTCCGTGGCACACGTGATCGAATCGGTGCAGCGTCCCGCCATCGTCCTCGCGCCCAACAAGACGCTTGCCGCGCAGCTCTACGGCGAGTTCCGGGAGTTCTTCCCCGACAACGCGGTGGAGTACTTCGTCTCTTACTATGACTACTACCAGCCAGAGGCCTATGTGCCGTCGTCGGACACCTTCATCGAGAAGGACGCGTCGGTGAACGAGCACATCGAGCAGATGCGCCTCTCAGCCACCAAGGCATTGCTCGAGCGCCGCGATGTCATCGTGGTTGCGACCGTCTCGGCGATCTATGGCCTCGGAGATCCCGGCTCTTACCTGAAGATGGTGTTGCATCTGGATCGTGGCGACCCTCTCGATCAGCGCCATCTCCTCCGGCGGCTGGCCGAGTTGCAGTACACCCGCAACGACATCGACTTCCATCGCGGTACCTACCGGGTGCGTGGCGACGTCATCGATGTGTTCCCCGCGGAATCCGACCAGGAGGCCCTGCGCATCGAGCTGTTCGACGACACCATCGAGCAGATCTCCGTGTTCGATCCGCTCACCGGCGCCGTTTTGCGTCCGCTGCCCCGTGTCACCATCTACCCGAAGACACACTACGTCACGCCGCGCGAGACGCTGCTCTCCGCGATCGACCTCATCGCCGTGGAGCTCGAGGAGCGTCTGGTGCAGTTGCGGTCTGCTGACAAACTGGTGGAAGCGCAGCGGCTGGAACAGCGCACACGCTACGACCTCGAGATGATGCGCGAGCTCGGCTACTGCAACGGCATCGAGAACTACTCTCGCCATCTGTCGGGTCGTGCGCCGGGTGAGGCACCGCCCACGCTGTTCGACTACATCCCGCCTGATGCACTAGTGGTGGTCGACGAATCCCACGTGACGCTTCCGCAGTTGGGCGGCATGTACCGTGGAGACCGCTCTCGCAAGGAAACCCTCGTGGAATACGGCTTCCGGCTGCCGAGCGCGCTCGATAACCGGCCCTTGCGTTTCGAGGAGTGGGAGCG
Organism: uncultured Gammaproteobacteria bacterium; assembly: GCA_903921135.1. Lineage (GTDB taxonomy): Bacteria > Pseudomonadota > Gammaproteobacteria > Pseudomonadales > UBA5518 > UBA5518. Next base: position 597 of record CAIXOY010000671.1, on the reverse strand, counting down.
GCGCGTGCCGCAGCTGATCTTCGTGTCTGCCACGCCCGGCCCCTACGAGCAGGAACACGCGGATCGCGTCGTGGAGCAGGTAGTGAGGCCCACGGGGCTCGTCGACCCGCAGATCATCGTGCGTCCGGCTTCCTCACAGGTGGACGATCTGCTCTCCGAGATCCGCCTGCGCGTCGAGCGTCGCGAGCGTGTGCTGGTCACCACTCTTACCAAACGCATGGCCGAGGATCTCACCGAATACCTGAACGAGCACGGCGTGAAAGTGCGCTACCTGCACTCCGATGTGGAGACCGTCGAGAGAGTCGAGATCATCCGCGACCTGCGCCTCGGCGAATTCGATGTACTGGTGGGTATCAACCTGCTTCGCGAAGGCCTCGACATGCCCGAGGTTTCCCTCGTGGCGATTCTCGATGCTGACAAGGAGGGCTTTCTGCGCTCCGAGCGCTCGCTGATCCAGACGATCGGGCGCGCTGCGAGGAACCTTCACGGCACGGCGATCCTCTACGCTGACCGTGAGACGGGATCGATGCGCCGCGCCATCGACGAGACCACGCGTCGCCGGGACAGGCAACTCGCCCACAACGAGGCTCACGGCAT
>CAIXOY010000670.1 GCA_903921135.1 uncultured Gammaproteobacteria bacterium | reverse complement strand
GGCGTGGCTGCCGCAGCACACAGCGCATCGAGCCCGGCGGCACCCGCGCCGCCCGCTTCCGCCACGCTCAGCAAACGTGCAAGCGCGCCGCGCTCACCGCTGCGGCCGCGATCGAAGAGTTCCTGCAGGGAATTCACGGGCCCGCGCCGCGAGCGGCTATGAGGTGCCCGCCCAGCCCGTGAGGCGGCGGGCGGCGTCGACGATTTCGGGGAGCTGGGATCCGGGCGGATAGACCTCTACGCCTTTTTCTTCGAGGCGCTTCTTGGCCCAGGGCGGGACCACGCCGCCGCAGAAAATCGGCACCTCGGGGCGCGCCTCGCGGATCGCGGCGATGGCGCGCTCGGCGACGTCGACATGCCCGCCGATGTTGAGCCCCACGAGGTCGACGTCTTCGTCGATGGCGGCGCGCACCACTTCGTCTGCCGTGACCATGCCGACCATGATCACTTCGAAGCCCGCGTCACGCAGCGCGCGCGCCACGATGGTCGGGCCACGCCAGTGACCGTCCAGGCCGGTCTTGGCCATCAGGATCCGCTTGGGTGCTGTTGTCATGGGCTGCTCAGGTCTGAATGGGGGTGTTCCAGTCGCCGAAAACATCGCGCCAGACGTCCCCGACCTCGCCCAGCGTGACGTCGGCGTCCAGCGCTTCCATCATCGCGGGCATGATGTTGTCGCTGCCGCGGCACACACGCTCGAGTTCGCGCAGCGCATCGCCCGCGCGACGCTCACCGCGGGTGCGGCGTACGTCCTCGAGGCGGGCAATCGCCACGTCAAAGGCATCGTCCACGCCCATGAATCCGTCTACAGCGTAGGGCGAGATGTCTTCGCGGTGATCCGTGACGCCCACGATCACGCGCTCACCGCTGTCCTGCGCCATGAATTCCGCATGCTGGTTCTCGGCGGCGCGCGCGTGCAGCCAGCCCGAATCCAGCGTGGCGAGGAAGCCGCCCTGCTGTTCGATCTCGTCGAAGAACTGCCAGGCGCGCTCCACGAGTTGCGCGGTCAGCGTTTCGACGTAATAGGAACCGCCCAGCGGATCCGTGACGGAGGCGAGATTGGTTTCGTTCTGCAGGATCTGCTGGATGCGCACCGACATCTGGTGCGCGTGCTCCGAAGGAATGGACAGCGCTTCGTCGTAGCCCGAGACACCCAGCGATTGCACACCGCCCAGCACACCGGCCAGCGCCATCAGAGTGCCGCGCACGATGTTGTTCAGCGGTTGCTGCCAGGTCATCATCGAGCCGGCCGTCACGCAGTGGATGCGCAGATTCGCCACCTTCGGGTTGGTGATGCCGTAACGGCGCTCAAGAAGCTGCGTCCACATGAGCCGCGCCGCGCGCAGCTTGCAGGCCTCCTCGATGATGTCCATCGACATGCGGAAGCTCACACCCCCGCAACCGCGCGCGGCCTCTTCGAGCGGCATGCTGCCGCGGCGCTTGATCTCGTCCAGATACTCCACGGCATTCGCGAACAGCGCACCGAGTTCCTGGAAGGCATTCAGGCCGCTGTCGGCCCCGTTGTAGCCGGCGATCGAGACCGGCACCCAGCGCGGCAGGTGCTTCGAGCAGAACTCCATGATGTCGGCGTTGAAGCGCAGGCCCGCGGGCGTGGGGATCTGCTGCTTGGTGACGCAGCCGAGATAGGTGAGGAAGAAATCGCTCTGCCCGGTGCCCGCCAACGTGCGCAGATCCAGGCCTCGGCGCTTCGCCACCGTCCAGTAGCCGGCCAATGCAAAGGGCGCGTGCTGCACCACTGCACCGCCCGCGTGGCCGTAGGTGCTCTCGATCGGCAAGCCATCCATGCAGATGGCGATGTCGCGCACGCTCTGCATTACGGCACCGGTAAGCCCCACATCCTCACGGCGGGCGAGCACGTCCGGGTGGTCGACGTTGTAGCAGTGGTCGGCGGTGTTGCGGTCGTGCTCCATCAGAAAGCCGGTCTCGCCGTTGGCGAGCAGGAACTTGATGCGCTCGTTCTCGTCTTCGGGTTTACCGAAACCCGAGAGCTGGAAAATGCGCCAGGCCTTCGTGCGGTAGCCGGTGGCGTAGGCGCCGCGGTGGAAGGGCGCGGCGCCGGGCGCGGCGTCCATCACGCGGCGGTGCTCCGCGGGAACGTCCTCAGCCGAGTAAAAAGACTTGAGCGGAATGCCGGAGACGGTGTTCCAGCGTCGGGGGCGTGAATCGTGGTTCATCCGGCCGTGCACCTGTGGGCTGGGGCGTGCGCTCAACGACGTAGCGGAGCGACGCGAGGCCAAAAAGCTGTTGTTGACGAAGAGTAAAAAATAGTTACCCTTGAGTCCAGAAAAATTCACAGGCGTCAGATGCGGGGCGGCCCGCGCGCGACTGCCGGCATTTCCCGGAGGCTCCCGCATGAGCGTTCCCGTCAGCAGCGTAGGTCTCACCACCACTGAAAGGGTCATCCTGGGGCGTCGCGTTGCCGATGCGCTCCCCGAGGAAGTCGAGCGCCTCGGCGCGAGCCGCGTCTTTGTACTCTGCAGCCGTTCGCTTAACCGCAACACCGACGAGATCGAGCAGGTGCGCCGCGCACTCGGCAGCAAACTCGCAGGCGTCTATGACGGCATGCCGCCGCACGCGCCGCGCTCGGCAGTGCTTGAAGCGGCAGCACAGGCGCGGGCCGCCGGCTGCGATCTGATCGTCGGCATCGGTGGCGGCTCCATCATTGACGCGGGCAAGATCGTGGCGATGTGCCTCGAGCACGACCTTCGCGAACACGACGAAATGGAGCCCTTCCACGTATTCGTGAACGAGCAAGGGCAGGTCATCAAGCCTTCGTTCCGCGGCCCGAAGATCCGCGTGATCAACGTGCCCACCACGCTCTCGGGCGGCGAGTTCAACGCGCTCTCCGGCGCCACCGACGAGAAGATCAAGCACAAACAAGGCTACGAGCACCCGATGATGGCGCCGATCAGCGTCATCCTTGATCCGGCGCTCGGCCTGCACACGCCGGAGTGGCTGTGGCTCTCCACCGGCGTGCGCTCGGTGGATCACGCACTGGAAACCCTGGGCTCTTTCGAGTCGAACGATTTCTGCGACGGCATGGCCGAATGCGCGCTGCGCCTGCTCGCGGAGGGCATGCCGCGCGTCAAAGCCAACCCGCATGATCTGGAAGCGCGCCTGAAGTGCCAGATCGGTGTGTGGCAATCGATGATCCCCATCATCGGTGGCACGCCGATGGGCGCGAGCCACGCCATCGGGCACATTCTGGGTGGCACCTGCGATGTGCCGCACGGCTACTGCTCCTGCGTGATGGCGCCCTATGTGCTCGCCTTCAACGAACCGGTGAACGGCGATCGCCAGAAACGTATCAGCGCGGCTTTCGGCCAACCCGGCAAGCGCGCGAGCGATGTGGTGGACGCCTTCATCCGCGGGCTCGGCATGCCGCGGCGCCTCTCCGAGGTAGGTGTGGGCGAAGACCGCCTGCAGCAGGTGGCCGAGTACACGATGATGGACCTCTGGGCCCGCACCAATCCGCGCACCATCGCGGGCCCCGACGACGTGATGCAGATCCTGCGTCTCGCCGCCTGAGCCGGAAGCACCCTTGAACGCCGAGCAAAAAGCCCTCAAGACGGAAGTCGCCGACTACAAACGCCGGCGCATCCGCGAGGAAGCGAGCCACCTGATCCACGCGCTCGGCTACGAGAGCACCACGCTCGACGCCGTGGCCGAACGCCTGCAGGTCACCAAGCCGTTCATCTACAGCTACTACCGCAACAAGGGCGAGATCCTCTTCGAGATCTGCCAGATGGGCATCAGCCTCTCGCTGGAAGCCCTGCACGAAGCCCTCGCGAGCGGCGGCAGTGCGCGCGAGCGCCTGCGCATGGTGGTCGACCGAGTCGCGCGTATCGTGCTCGACAATCAGGAATACATCGTCATCTACGAGCGCGAAGAGAAAAACCTCGAACCCGCCGACGCCCGCCGCATCCGCGAGCAGCGCCTGCGTTTCGACCGCGAACTCTCGCAACTCCTCAAAGAGGGGCAATCGCGCGGGGAATTCGCCATCGATGACATCCCGCTCACCGCCACCACGATCGGCGGCATGCTGAGTTGGGTGAGTTTCTGGTACTCGCCGGGTGGCAAGCGCCCCGCGAGCGAGATCATCAGCCACATCATCCACTGCGTGGACAAGATCGTGGCGCCCGTGAAGTCCCGCGCATGAGCACCGTGAACACCACTTCAGATCCCCGTATCCCCGCCGCAGACCGCTGCGTGGTGCGTTACCTGCTCGATCGCCTTGCCGCAGAGCGCGGAGCGGACACCTACGTGGTGTTCGAAAATGGAGAGACCTGGAGCTTCGCCGAGACGCGCAGCCGCGTGATCGCCGTGGCCGCGGGCCTGGCGCGCCTGGGCGTGCAGCAAGGCGAGCACGTGGCCGTGTGGCTCTCGAACGGCCGCGAAGGCCTGCTCACCTTCCTCGCCATCAATTATCTCGGCGCGGTGTTCGTGCCCTTCAACACCGCCTACAAGGGCCGCATCCTCGAGCACGTCATCGACAACTCCGACGCGCGGGTGATCGTCTCTCATGCGCAACTCGCGCCGCTGCTGGACGAGGTCGCGCCCGCACAACTGCGCACGGTGGTGCTGGTAGGCGAAGGAGCGGCGCCTTCCACGCTGGCCAGCGTGGCGTTCTCTTCCCTGAGTGAAGGCGACAGCACGCTGCCCGAACTGAAGCGCCCGATACAGCCCTGGGACACGCAGTCGATCATCTACACCTCGGGCACCACAGGGCCCTCGAAAGGCGTGCTCTCCTCCTACCTTCACATCTTCACCAACGCCGGCCCCGAGACCTGGCATTTCGTCACCGGTGAAGACCGTTTCCTCGTGAACATGCCGCTGTTCCACATCGGCGGCATGGGGATCATCTTCGTGATGCTGGTGCGCGGCGGTTCCATTGCCGTGATGGAGAACTTCAGCACCGCGGAGTTCTGGCCCTTCGTGCGGCGTACGCAGGTGACGTCCATGTTCCTGTTGGGCGTGATGGCCACCTTCCTGCTGAAGCAGCCGCCGTCCGGCGAGGACCGCGACCACGGCGTGCGTCTGGCATTCATGGTGCCCTTCACCGAGACGGCAGCGGATTTCCACGCCCGCTTCGGCACCGACATCTACACCATCTTCAACATGACCGAGATCTCCTCGCCGATCGTCTCGGAACCCAACCCCGTGAAGCGCGGCACCTGCGGCAAGGCGCGCCCCGGTGTGGACGTGCGGCTCGTAGACGACAACGACTGCGAAGTGCCGCTGGGCGAGATCGGCGAGATGATCGTGCGCACCGACCGCCCTTGGGGCATGAACCACGGTTACTACAAGAACGACCGCGCCACGGCCGAGGCCTGGCGCAACGGCTGGTTCCACACCGGCGATTCCTTCCGCATGGACGCCGAGGGCTATTTCTATTTCGTGGACCGCAAGAAAGACGCGATCCGCCGCCGCGGCGAGAACATCTCCTCCTTCGAGGTTGAAGCCGAGGTGGTGGCTTTCCCCGCCGTGCGCGAGGCCGCGGCCTACGCCGTGCCGAGCGAGCTCGGCGAAGACGAAGTGATGATCGCCGTGGCACCGGTAGACGGTCATGCGATCGAAGCCCGCGCGCTCTTCGAGTTCCTGCGCGAGCACATGGCGCATTTCATGGTGCCGCGCTACCTGCGCGTGATTCCCGCCTTGCCCAAGACGGCCTCCGCAAAAGTGCAGAAACACCTGCTGCGCGCCGAGGGCGTCACGCCGGATACCATCGACCGCGAAGCGCTCGGCATCAGCGTGCGACGGACGAAACTGTGAACCCTTTCCCTTCCACAACGAACCGGGGCAAAGACCCCTTACCCCAGGAGAAACGCATGAAATCCACTCACCCCCAACACCTGCTCGCGCGGATCTCGCGCCTCAGCCTGCTTGCCGTCGCCATCGCGGCGGCCGGCGCGCACGCGGAATCCGCGAACGACATCGAGGAAATGGTGATCACCGCCACCAAACAGGAGTCCACGGTGGCCACCACCGCAGCCTCCGTCTCGGTGGTGGGCGCTGACGCCCTCGCCGCCGGCGGCATCGCCGACATCGGCGACATGGTGAATGCCATCCCGAACCTCTCGGTGGGCGACCAGTTCGGTGTGGCGCGGATCTTCATCCGCAGCATCGGCATGACCAGCATCGACCTCGGCGCCGACGGCGCGGTGGCGGTGCACCAGGACGGCGCCATCCTGGCGCGCCCGTCCACGCAGATGGCAGGCTTCTACGACCTGGAGCGCGTGGAAGTGCTGCGCGGCCCGCAGGGCACGCTCTACGGCCGCGGCGCCACCGCCGGCGCCATGGACCTGATCACCAAGCGCCCGACGCAGGAACTCGACGGCTACGCCCGCGTCACGGTGGGCGACTACTCGCAGATGGACCTTGAAGGTGCGATCGGCGGTGGCCTCAGCGACGGCGTGGCAGCCCGACTGGCGTTCAAGAAAGAAAAGCGCGACGGCTACGGCGAGAACCTCTTCACCGGCAACGACGTCGACGACCGCGACGCCTACGCCGTGCGCGGCGGCCTGCTTTTCGACCCGTCGGAAGATCTCTCGATCTACCTCACCGCCGAGCACTACGAGGAAGACGACAACAACTACGCCTTCCACTACTTCGGCACCTCGGTGACCCCGGAAGACGCCCTTGCCCACAATCTGCTGGGCGGCAAGACGATCTTCGACATCAAGGGACCGGGCACCGACCTTGGCGACCTGCGTGACATCTACTCCGACCAGGAAGCGACCAACGACCGCAAAGGCTCTGCTGCCACCGCCGTCATCGACTACGAGATCGGCGGTGGCTGGTCGCTCAAGTCGGTGACGTCGTGGCACGACTTCGAGCGTCTGCAGGTTGATGACCTCGACGTCTCGGACGTGTGGATGTTCGGCCAGAACGCCTACGAGGAAGAGTCGAAGACGCTGAGCCAGGAGTTCACGCTGAACTTCGACTGCAACGACTACGACCTGCTCTTCGGCGCCATGGCCTTTGACGAGGAGCTCTATGGCAGCGTGAAGGTGCCGCTGAAAAACCTCGGCCTGCTCTTCGGCCTGCCCGCCGATTTCTTCGAAGGCGGCAACTACTGGCAGAACGGCGATGTGGACATCACGGCCTACGGACTGTTCGGCCAGATCCGCTACGAGCTGACCGATCAGCTCGCGCTGACCGCCGGCGCCCGCTGGAACTATGAAGAGCGCACCGGCACCGGCGCGTTCATCTTCGACGCCATCGGCGTGAACATCCCGACCGACCGCAAGAAGGACTGGGACGACGTCACACCCATGGTCAAACTCGAGTACACGACCGAGTCCGGCACGCTGCTTTACGCGAGCTACACCGAAGGCTTCAAGTCCGGGGTGATCAACGTCGGCAGTCAGAACGCGGTGATCGACCCGGAGTACGTGACCGCCTGGGAAGCCGGCGTCAAGTCGAGCTTCATGGACGACAGGCTCTATCTGGCAGCAGCGGTCTTCACCTACGACTACAAAGACCTGCAGGTCGGCTTCGTGAACGCCCAGAGCATCGTCGAGACCGTGAACGCCGCCAAGGCGCAGAACGACGGCATCGAGATCGAAGGCAGCGCGCAACTGACGGATGCCTTCTCGGTCGATTTCTTTGCCACGCACCTCAAGGCGGAGTTCGAGGAATTCCTGCAGGGCGACTACCGCGCCGGCGGCGTGATCCGCGACCTGAAAGGCAACAACCTGCCGAACGCGCCCGAGAGCTCCTTCCGCCTGGGCGTGAACTACGACATCAGCATGGGCGACTCGGGCAGCCTGCGCCTGCGCACCGACGTGAACTGGCAGGACGAGGTGTTCTTCACCGAGTTCAACAACCAGGACGCCGTGCAGGACTCCTACGCGATGTGGAACGCCAGCATCGCCTGGACCTCGGCAGACGAGCACTGGAACGCCACCGCTTGGGGCCGCAACCTCGGCGACGAGGACGTGATCGCGAACAACATCGTGACCGCGCCGCTCTACGGCCAGGTACGCGTGGGCTCGATGATGCCGCCGCGCACCTACGGCCTCACCGTCGGCTACGACTTCTGATCCCGGCCTGCCCTGCGCGCCTCCGGGTGCGCAGGGCGTTTTCCTCACGCACAACTCTCTCCGCTCCCGCATGAACCCACGCTATTCCTTCAATCCCGCAGACCCGGAATTGCGCAGCGATCCCTATCCGCGCTTCCGCTGGCTCCGTGACAACGATCCCGTGCACTGGTGCGATCTCGGCTTCTGGGTCGTGACCGGCTACGAGGACGCCCGCGACGTAGTGCGCGGCGAGGCCTTCGGGCAGGGAGATTTCGT
>CAIXOY010000669.1 GCA_903921135.1 uncultured Gammaproteobacteria bacterium | reverse complement strand
GCAGCGGCGTCGCCGTGCTCGCGGAATTCGTGAGGACTTTTCCGCAGAAGCCGGGCGTCTATCGCATGACGAACGCCGCCGGCGACGTGCTGTACGTCGGCAAAGCCAAGAACCTCAAGAAGCGCGTCACCTCGTACCTCCAGATCGAGCGCATGCCGCTGCGCCTGCAGCGCATGGTCTTCGATACCCATATCTGTGAGGTGGTCATCACCCATACCGAGGCCGAGGCGCTGCTGCTCGAGAGCAATCTCATCAAGCAGTTGAAGCCCCGCTACAACATCCTGCTGCGCGACGACAAATCCTTTCCCTACGTGATGATCCCGGGCGGCCACGACTTCCCGCGTATCGTCAAACACCGGGGCGCGCGCACCAAGGGCAACGAATACTTCGGCCCCTTCGCTTCGGCCGGGGCGGTTAACGGCACGCTGGCGACACTGCAGAAAGTCTTTCTGCTGCGCAGCTGCACCGATACGGTTTTCACCAATCGCACGCGGCCGTGCCTGCTCTACCAGATCAAGCGCTGTTCCGGCCCTTGCGTCGATTTGATCACCCGTGAGGACTACGCCGCGCTGGTGGGCCAGGCGCGCGCCTTCCTGACCGGTGACAGCCGCGCCGTGCAGGCCGAGCTCGCACGCAACATGGACGCGGCCAGCTCCGCCATGGAATACGAGTTGGCCGCCAGCCTGCGCGACCGCATTCGCGCCATGACGTTCCTACAGTCCCACCAGGACATCAACGTTTCTTCCATCGGCGAAGCCGACGTGATCGCCCTGTCGCGCGCCGGCGGTGCGTCCTGTGTGCAGGTGTTCTTCTTCAGGGGCGGGCAGAACTTCGGCAACCGCGCTTACTTCCCGTCGCACGCCGCCGATGATTCCGACGGCGATATCATCGAGGCCTTCATCGGCCAGTTCTACGATTCCTACACTCCGCCGAAGGAAATCCTCATCAACGTCGCGCCGCCGAACCAGGACATCCTGGCCGAGGCCTTGTCCATCAAAGCCGGGCGCAACGTGACCGTCGCGGTGCCGCAGCGCGGCGACAAGTGCAAGCTGGTCGAAAACGCCGAGGTCAATGCGCGCGAAGCCTTGCAGCGGCGCATGGCCGAGAACACCGCCCAACGCAAGTTGCTCGACGGCGCGGCCGAAGTCTTCGGTCTCACCGCCGCGCCCGAGCGCATCGAGGTCTACGACAACTCGCATATCTCGGGCACCAATATGGTCGGCGCCATGGTCGTCGCGGGGCCTTCCGGCCTCATGAAGAACGCCTACCGCAAGTTCAACATCAAGACCGAGGGCCTCGCGCCGGGCGATGATTACGGCGCCATGCGCGAGGTACTCACCCGCCGCTTCGCCCGCGCGCAGAAAGAAGACCCCGAGCGCAAGCTCGGCCAATGGCCCGATCTCGTACTCATCGACGGCGGCCAGGGCCAGCTTAATGCCGGCCTCAAGGTGCTGGCCGACCTCGGTATCAGCGACCTATGCCTCGCCGGCATCGCCAAGGGCCCCGACCGTAACGCCGGCCGCGAGCAGTTCTTCATGCCCGGGCGCGAGCCCTTCACGCTGCCGCCTAACCATCCAGTGCTCTATTTCCTGCAGCGCCTGCGTGACGAGGCGCACCGTTTTGCCATCAGCGCCCTGCAGAAGCGGCGCGCGAAAAAAAGCGCCGGTTCTCCGCTGGAGGGTATTCCGGGGGTCGGGCCGCGGCGCCGGCGCGAGTTGCTGCGCTATTTCGGCGGTTTGCAGGGCATCAGCAAGGCGAGCCTGGAAGAACTGATGCGTGTGCCTGCCATCAGTCGGAAGATCGCCGAGGATGTCTATGCGGCCCTGCATGATGCCTAGTCATGGCATGTTCGCAGGGCACTCGCGATAATGCGCCCATGAACATTCCCAACGCCCTCACGCTGTTCCGCATGGCACTCATACCGGTGCTGGTGCTGGTGTTCTGGCTGCCGTTCAGCTGGAGCGCTACGGCCTCTGCAGCGATATTCGTGCTGGCTGCCGTCACCGACTGGCTCGACGGCTATCTGGCCCGGAAGCTGAACCAGTCCACCTCTTTCGGTGCCTTCCTTGACCCCGTCGCAGACAAGTTGATGGTGGCGATCGCGCTGGTACTGATGGTGGGGCAGCAGGATTCGGTGTGGTTCACACTGCCTGCACTGGTGGTGGTGGCACGGGAGATACTCGTTTCGGCCCTGCGCGAGTGGATGGCGGATATCGGCAAGCGCGGCAGCGTGAAGGTTTCTTTTGTGGGCAAGGTGAAGACGACGGTCCAGATGATTGCCATCACCGTGCTGCTTGCTGTTCCGCCGGAGCAGGGGCCGCTGTTCTATCTGGGATATCTGCTGCTCTACGTGGCCGTGTTGCTCACCATCTGGTCTGCGGGCCTGTACATACGGGCCGCCTGGCAAGACCTCAGTGATGCCGCCTCGCAGACCGGGGCCTGAAAAACATCGTCCTCTCGCCTTGACAGCATGGGCTCGGTCGCTAGAATGCCGAGGCCTCAGCGGGCGCAAACCCCTGAGGCTCCGCGGGAATAGCTCAGTTGGTAGAGCGCAACCTTGCCAAGGTTGAGGTCGCCGGTTCGAACCCGGTTTCCCGCTCCAGATTCCTCGTCTTGCCGCCCGTCATCGGCGGCAGTGCTCGAATCTCTCTCCGGCGCGGTGGCAGAGTGGTTATGCAGCGGACTGCAACTCCGTGTATGCCGGTTCGATTCCGACCCGCGCCTCCAATTGCCTCCTCGGCCTCGGGCATCTTGCTCCCGGCTGCAGCCTGCCGTAACTCCGGCAGGGCAGGGGTCGAGCTTGCACTGCCCGGATGGCGAAACTGGTAGACGCAAGGGACTTAAAATCCCTCGGCCTCGCGGCCATGCCGGTTCGATCCCGGCTCCGGGCACCACTCTTCCTTCAGCGGGCAATTCCTGTAGTCCCGGGCAGCTACCGTCATGCTCGGGCTTCCGGTGAAGGGGAACGAGCCACCTGCCTCAGTGGCGGCCTTCGTCCGGAGTATAGGTTCGCGTTCGCGCGCCACCCAAGCGCAGCCGGCGCCACGCGAGCATCAGTGTCTGATGCTGCTCCGCCCGGCTTACAAGGAGCAGCGCAGCGGCAAGCAGCAGGAGGTCGGGCCCGATGGTGGTGATGACGGGGTTCAGCCGGTAGATCACCGCGCCGTGCCCGCTCAGTTGCTCCACCAGGTAGAAGAACAGGCCCGTGAGCGCGCCGAGTGCCACCCGCTGTGCGATCGGTGTTGCCCGCACGGGGCCAAGGAGCAGCGGCAGCCCGAGCATCGCCATGCCGAGCAGGCCGACCGGAATACCCAGTTGCTGCCAGAAGAGCACGCGATAGCGGTGTGTATCGAGACCGTTTGCCGCCAGCACACCGATCAGCCGTCGTAATTCCCCCAGAGAAAGCGCCTCCACCGGCACCACCAGTGTTTCTGTTTGCTCGCGCGAGAAAGGACTTTGCCAGTAACGCCCGGCACGTGTGCTTTCCACGGGTGGGCCGCTGACGAGGGTGGTCTCGCGCACGTCCTGCAGCAACCAGCGTCCGTCTGCCAGCACCTCTGCGTGTTCTGCCTGCAGTGTCCGCTCAAGGCCGTACTGCGTATCGAGTTCGTGGATCTCGACGCCGCTCAGCGTGCGGCCGCTGACACCACCCGTGATCCGGACGAAACTCCGTTCCCCATGCAGCCAGATCGCGTCCCCCGCACCCTTGGCGGCTTTCGCGTGGAGTCTGGCCGTCTCGCGTTCGATTCCTGGCACCAACATGCCCTGCATGAGCAGGATCGCCACGGCCAGTGCCACCGCAGCCGCTGCCAGCGGTGCTGCCAGCCGCCAGGGCGACAGCCCTGCCGCCCGCAGCACGATGATTTCCTGGTGGTTGGCCAGCGTACCCAGGCCGATCAGCGTGCCCATCAGTGCGCTCACGGGCCCCAGTTCGATGATCCTGACGGGCAAGGACATCAGCACGATCACGATCGCATCGCTCGCGGCGAAACTGCCCCGCCCTACGTCCTCCAGCTCTTCGGTGAGTCCGATGAAACTGAAGAGGCCGAGCAGGACGAGCAGCGCGGGCGCGGCCCCGGCCAGAAAGCTGCCGGCGAGATGGCGGTCGATACGCATGCCGCTCAACTGCGCGCCCTCCGCGCAAGGGTGATGGATATCCACGGCCACGCATGGACCACGCCCACCGCGACGCCCAGCATTGCAGGTACCCACCAGAGCCAGGTGAGATGCTGTTGTTCCACAGCGCTGCGCGCGATGCCTAGCAGGTTGTAATAGGCCGCGTACACCAGGAGCGCGATCAGGAGTTTCAGGTAACGGCTGCGCCGCGGCTCGGATCGCGCAAGGGGCACTGCGAGCAGGGCGAGCAGGACCGTCGAGACCGGCGCGGAGTAGCGCCACTGCCACTCGGCCCGGCCGCTGGGGTTGGTGGTGCTCGCAAGCGCGAGTGTGCTCTGGGCCTTCTCCTTGTAGGTGGCGCGGTGCCGCCCCGAGGCCTTCAGCCACAACCGGAAGCTGCCGAAGCGCGCCCGCAGGCTCTTTCCTTCTTCGTTGCGCCTGAAGATGGTCGCGTCCTCCAGCAGCAACTCATGGCTGTCCGGCGCCGCGTAGGCGCGGAAGGATCCGCGTGGCGCCGTGATGATCTGGAGCACGCCGTTCTGGTTGTCGTGGATGAACACGCCTTCGAGACCACTGCGGTCCGGCGTGAGCCCCGCGATGTACAGAGTGCGTTCGGACTCGCCGAAACGATTGAAGCTTCCCGCTTCCACGCGGTCCATGTCGGCGCTGTTCTCGGCCTCGCTGCGCAATGCGTAGATGCTTCCCCACGCCCACGGCCGCAGTTGGGTCGAGAGCACTGCCACCGCGAGTGCCAGCGGAAGCGCGAGCATCAGCACGGGCCGGAACAGGCGTGACTCCGGAATCCCTGCGGCGCCGAGCGCGTGGAGTTCCGCGTCCTGGTGAAGGCGGCCCACGCACAGGAGCACCGCCACGTAAAGCGCTACCGGGAGAAGCACTTCCAGCGCGATCAGCGCCTTCAGGCGCGCGAGTTCGCGCACCTCCGCGGCCGTCAGCAATCCGGAGCCTGCCTCTGCAAGCAGTCGCGTGAGCGTGAAGGTCACGAACACGGCGAGCAGCACTGCTGCAGTGCCAACGAAGTTGAAGCCCAGTTCGCGCAGAACGTAGCGGTCAAGGATCACGGCTTTGATCCCGGTTGCCGGCGCGCACTATCATCCCTCCCCATATGCACCGCGCCGATCCTGCCCGCCTTGCCCGCATCCTGACATGCATTTGCATGGCGGGAACCTGCGGCATGCGCGTGCAGCCGGCGCAAGGCTCCGATCCCGGCCCCCGGGACAGCATCTCGGTCAGCGCCGATTCCGCCTCCGAAGACCGCGATTCGCGCGCCCTGCGGCTGGAAGGCAATGTGCGTGTGAGCGGCTCGGACTGGGAGTTCACGGCCGAACGCGCAACGCTGAGCGGCACGCTGGATGACGCGGAACAGGTGGATGCGCAGGGAGCGCCGGCGCGGATTTTCTTCCGCAACGCCGGTGCTGGAGCCGGGATAGACGAGGTCGAGGGATTGGCGCGGGACATCAGCTACCGGCGGCATGAGGATGTACTGCGTCTCAGGGGCGGAGCAAGCCTGAGGCGCGATGCCAACACTCTCACCAGCGAGGACATCGAGTACCGCCGCGCGAATGATCTCTTCAAGGCAGGCG
>CAIXOY010000668.1 GCA_903921135.1 uncultured Gammaproteobacteria bacterium | reverse complement strand
GGCACATCGGCGAGCGCGGAGGCGGGGATTTCCTCGCCGATCAGGATGCAGCGCGCGGGATAGCTCGTGGTCTCGCGCACGCCCGCCTGCAGCTGCGCGAGCACGCGCCGGCCGAGGTCACGGATATCCGTGCCGCGCTCGCGGATGTAGGCATCTTCCATGAGCTCGAAGGTGCGCACGTGCTCGAGCACCACCTGGCTCAGCGCGCCTTGCGCCCAGTTGCCCTCGCGGATACGGACCACCACCTCGCCCGAGAGCGCGCGGTCGGCGAGCAACATCGAGTAGGCATCGAAGAGCGCGAGTTCTTCCGCGCCCACGCGCCCGGTGAGTTCCTGGCGGGTGGTGGCGATCTCGTCCTGCACGCGGGCCACCGCGTCATGAAAGAGCGCGATCTCCTGCTCCGGATCCTCGCAGGCGCGCTGCGGCACGGCCTTGAGATCCGAGGGCGGCGAGACGATCACCACCTGCCCGATGCCGATGCCAGGCGCCCCGGCGATGCCGAGGAATTCCCCGCTCTTCGGGCGCGTGCCGCGGCGCAGTTCGCTGTAGCTGCCCACCAGACCCGCGTGCGCGATGATCGCGGCGAGCTGCGCCGACATGGTGACGAGGAAGGCTTCCTCGTCTTCGTCGAAACGGCGGCGCTCGCGCTGCTGTACCACCAGCACGCCCAGCACTTCACGGTGGTGGATGATCGGCACGCCGAGGAAGGAGCGGAACAGTTCTTCGCCCGAGCCCTCGATGAACTTGAACTTCGGGTGTATGGCTGCGTCTTCGAGGTTGAGCGGCTCCTCGCGGCGGGCCACGTAGCCCACGAGGCCTTCGTCCCGCGCGAGGCTGAAGCTGCCCTCCAGCGCCTTGTTCAGCCCCTCGGTGGCCATGAAGACGTAGCGGCCGGTGGCAGGGTCGACGAGGTAGACCGAGCAGACCTGGGTGTCCATCTCCTCGCGCACGCGGCGCACGATGATGGCGAGGGTCTCGGGGAGATCGCGGGCCGTGGAGACTTCCTGCACGACGCCGCGCAGGGATTTCAGCATCGAGCTGCCGCCAGCGCTCTCAGGCGCCATCGCGCACCAGCCTTCCATGGCGCGGCAAGAGCTCGCAGAGTGCGCGGCGGTAGACCTCGCGCTTGAACTGCACGATCTGGCTCAAGGGGTACCAGTAACTCACCCAGCGCCAGTGGTCGAACTCGGGCGTGGCGTGCGCATCGACGCGCACTTCCTCGTCGGGGGCCGTGAAGCGAAGCAGGAACCACTTCTGCTTCTGGCCCACGAAATCAGGATTCTTGTTGTTGCGCATGAACTGGGGCGGCAGGCGGTAACGCAGCCAGCCCTGCGTGCAGGCCAGCAGTTCGACGTGCTGCTCGCCGAGGCCCACTTCCTCACCCAGCTCGCGGTACATGGCCTGCTCGGGGGATTCGCCCTCGTGGATGCCGCCCTGCGGGAACTGCCAGGCGTTCTGGCCGCGGCGCTTCGCCCACAGCAGTTCGCCCCGCGCATTGGCGAGGATGATGCCCACATTGGGGCGATATCCCTGCTCGTCGATCACGGACGATGGACCCTGCCGCTGGCGGCGCGTTGTGGATTAGAGGGAGGTCAGGCGGATTCTTCCACAGATTCACCCGCGGTAGAAAGCAAAGGCGATCTCCACGCCCGCGCCAAGCGGCAGCGCCGACACACCCACCGAGGTGCGCGCCGGCGGCCGTTGCCCCGCGGTGAACACGGCCTCCCACGCGGCGTTGATGGCGGGGAACTCATCCATGCGGGTGGTGTAGATGGTGGCGTTCACGAGATCGTCCAGCGTGAGCCCGAAATCGGGCAGCGCCTGCAGCAGGTTCGCGAGGATGCGCGCGGTCTCGGGGCCCACGCCACCTGGCTCCAGCGCCCCGGTCTGCGGGTTCAACGCAATCATGCCGGCGGATTGGTAGAACGGCCCCGCCTTCACCAGCGGGCTGTAACGGAAACGCGGGGCGGGGAGGTTGGCGGAGCTGAGGGCTTCGATCATGGGGTCGTGCCGGTTTGGAGCGGGTTTGGCGGGAGGATAGGGGGTGGGGCGGGGGAGATCCAAGGTTGATCGGTGACTGCGCGGGGACCGGGTGAAGTGTGGACTGAGGCTATGCCTTCTGATACGGTCAAATCCCGTACCGATATGCACACCCGGGAAGCCCCCATGTCAGCCCCCGCACGGTTCGATCTCAAGCTCGCAAAAGACGAGAAAGAATTGCTCTCTCAGGCCGCAGCACTGATGGGTACGACCATGGCGGGCTTCGTTCGCACGGCGGCGAAGGAAAAGGCGCGGGCGCTTCTCGAACAGGAACGGCGTGTCACGCTCTCACAACGGGACCTGGACAGTATCTGCACCGCACTGGACCGCGCATTTGCGCCCAACAAGGCACTGAAAGCTGCAATGAAGCGCGCGAGAGAGACCGTACAGCGTGCTTGAGGAGCATCGGCTCGATCCTTCGGTTCATGACTGCGCCGGGTTCGATTGCGGTGTGCCCGCCCTCAACGACTATCTGTCCCGATTCGCGACGCAGCACCGACGCCGCGGTGTTTCACAGACCTATGTACTGGTGGATGCAGCGGAACCCTCTTTGGTACTGGGTTACTACACGCTGAGCGCGGCGCAAATCGACGCGGTCGAGCTCTCGGACAGGGATCGCAAGCGTCTGCCTCGATACCCTGTTCCCTGCTTTCGCATGGGCCGGCTCGCGTGCCGCTCAGACCGCCAAGGCCAAGGGCTGGGCCAGTTGCTGATCGGCTGTGCTGTCGAGCGCTGTCTCAAGGCCCGCGAGGAGATCGCCTCCTTCGCGCTCGTGGTCGACGCAAAAGATGCCAAGGCCAAGGCCTTCTACGAACACTATGGATTCTCTCCCTGCCTTGACCGACCTCTAACGTTGTACCTGCCGCTCGGCAGGTGAAAAGGATCTCCGATGGGCCCCCAACGCATCGTCTGCCTTACCGAAGAAACCACCGAGTGGCTGTACCTGCTCGGCGAGCAGGACCGCATCGTGGGCATCAGCGGTTACACCGTACGCCCGCCGCAGGCGAGACGCGCCAAGCCGCGGGTGAGCGCCTTTCTCGACGGCAAGATCGACCGCATCGTGGCGCTGGAGCCGGATCTGGTGATCGGCTTCTCGGACATGCAGGCGGCACTTGCCGACAAACTGATCCGCGCCGGCCTGAATGTGCTGGTCACCAACCAGCGGAGCATCGCCGAGATCTTCTACACGCTGCGTCTGGTTGCCGGGATGGTGGGCGCCTCGGACCGGGCCGAGGCGTGGATCGCCGGCTGCCTCGCACGGCACGCCGGGATACGCGCGGCAGCGGCGGTGTGGCCGCGCCGGCCGCGCGTGTACTTCGAGGAGTGGGACGAGCCGATGATCAGCGCGATCGCGTGGGTCTCGGAACTCATCGGCATCGCAGGCGGCGAGGACGTGTTCCCGGAACTCGGCCGCCAGAGCATGGGCCGCGACCGCATCATCCACGACACCGCTGAGCCCCCACGCCGCGCGCCCGACGTGATCCTGGGCTCGTGGTGCGGCAAGAAATTCCGTCCCGAGCGCGTGTCCGCACGCCCCGGCTGGAACGCCGCGCCCGCTGTGCAGAGCGGTCGCCTGCACGAGATCAAGAGCTGCGACATCCTGCAGCCCGGGCCTGCCTGCCTCACCGACGGGCTGGAGCAGATCCACCGGCATCTGGCGGCGTGGGCTGCGGCCGGATAGTTTCCAACACTTCCGTAGAAGCGGGCCACGCCCGCGACGGTGCCCGCACAGGGCTGTTGTCGCGCGCATGGCGCGCTCCCACGGGAGGCACTGACCTATACTCGGGCGATCTGCGTGATCAGGAATCGAAGCGCCATGGGAGAGGCATCGTCCTTCGGCGGGGTGCTCCGCGAGGTGGGTGCACTACTTCGCGACGCTGGCGTTGCGCATGCCCTGATCGGTGGCGTCGCAGTGGGGCTGCACGGCTATGCACGCGCCACGGCCGACATCGACTTGCTGGTCGACGGGACACGTCGCGATGAGGTGCTTGACCTGATGACGGCGGCGGGGTTCACACTCGCGGTGGCCACGGAGGAAGTGCTGCATTTCACTGGCCCTGTACCGGTCGACATACTTCTCGCGCGACGCGAAACGACACGCCAGATGTTGGCCGAAGCGACGCCCGACCCCATGACGGGTACCATGCTTCTCAGGGTCGAGGACATCATCGGCCTGAAAATCCAGGCCTTCTGCAACAACCCGGCG
>CAIXOY010000667.1 GCA_903921135.1 uncultured Gammaproteobacteria bacterium | reverse complement strand
TCGTTCACCATACCAACCGCCTGCATGAATGCATAGATGATGGTGCTGCCGACAAACTTGAACCCGCGCCTGCGCAGATCCTCCGACAGCGCGTCGGACAGTGCCGTGCGTGCCGGCAGCGGCTTTCCTCGAGCCAGACCCGTTTGCAGCGGCTCGCCGTCCACCCATTCCCAGAGATAGCGCTGAAAGCTGCCGAACTCGCGCTGCGTTCCGAGGAATTTCTCCGCGTTCAGGATTGCGGCGTCGACTTTCGCCCGGTTGCGTATGATCCCCGGATTAGCGAGCAACGCCGCCTTCCTGGCAGCGCCATAGCGCGCCACCTTGACCGGATCGAAACCATCGAAAGCCGCTCGGTAGCTCTCGCGCTTCGCGAGCACCGTGTCCCATGAGAGTCCCGCCTGTGCCCCCTCCAGAATCAGGGACTCGAACAGCAGCCGATCGTCATGAACGGGCACCCCCCACTCCACATCGTGGTAGGCGATCGCAAGCGGGTTGCGTGGCCACGCGCAACGTCGGCGCATCCGGCCTGAGTGTGGCTCCACATCCATGGCCCCCGGTGATGGAGCGCGTCCCGCTTTGGCTGGCGGCTTTACAGGCATGCCGCAATTATAGAAAGAGAACGCACGCCCTCGGCCGCGACGCTGAGGGCAGTATTTCGCCCGCAGGCAGCAATCTGCTATCGTCACCAGATGACCTACTTCGACACTTTCCCGCGAACATCCACACCTCAGTCCATCCGATCTCCCTCTAGCGGCCCGGGGCGGCTTGCGGGCTGGATACTGGGTGTCGGACTTGCCATGATTGCCGGAGCACTCCCGGACGTGGTGGCGGCTGCCGGCGTGTCTCCCCAAGCGAAGTCTCCCGCTGCGGCCGAACCCGACGCAGGCGCATTACAGCGGATTTTCAATTGCCTCAGCGAGGGACTTCCGGCGAGCTGGCAGCACAGTTGGGTGATCGCGACTGAAACTCAGCGCAACGAATCTTCACGCGACTTCGAAGCCATCTTCCGTTACTCCGACACGGAAGCCGACACGACGGGCTCTCGGTTCGCACCCTGCGGCTCTGAAACCCTGCCGGCGGACATCATTGGAGTGAATACCGAGCTTGCACGGAAGTGGCGTGAGATCCGCCTTGATTTTTATCGAGACGGGCGCTTCGACTTGCGTTACGACAATCCGAAGTAGGACGGGGAAGGACCGCTCCGGTGCGCACCACCTACTGCAGCCCGCCTCTACGCGAGATTTGACCAGGGAGGTAGATTCAATGCCCAGCACGCCCGTCCCTGCAGGTGACAGGATGCTTGCGCGCGAGTATGACAACAGAGCGCGTGTGCCCGAGCATCCGCAGATTTTCCAGCGCTGGGATGCCGGTGCCTCGCGTGCACGCGCGACCATGATCTGCTATCTCGACCGGGAGTACGGCAGTTCGTCGGGAGAAAGGCTGGATATCTTCCCCGCACGCAAGGGCGACGGTTCGGCCATGATGTTCATTCACGGCGGTTACTGGCGCTCCATGGACAAGCGGAATTTCTCGTTTCTCGCTCCGATCTGGGTCGATGCCGGCGTGTCGCTTATTCTCGTCAACCACGACCTCG
>CAIXOY010000666.1 GCA_903921135.1 uncultured Gammaproteobacteria bacterium | reverse complement strand
GAGCCGGAGGCATGTGGGAGCGGGCCGTGCCCGCGACGGCTGAACCCTCGACCGCTGCCCCCGCTTCTGCTGTACCCTCGCCCCTCAAACCGCAAACCCCACAGGAGCCCCCATGCCCGTCATCCATGTCGAACTTTGGGAAGGACGCCCGCAATCCGTGCGCGATGCGCTGGCCGAGGAGCTCACCGCGGTGGTGCTGAAGCACCTGCCGATTCCGCCCGAGGCGGTGACACTGATTTTCACCGAGGTGGCCAAGGCCGATTGGTACGTGGCGGGCAAGCCTTCCTGAGGCGTCAGGATCCCGGGCGGCTGTCGGGGGCATGGCCCCCTCCCACGGCGAATAGCCAAGTTCTGCCGCGCCTTAGCCTTGATCCCGTAACAGCTATACGGCTAGAGTCCGCGCTCGTTTTTGCAGGCCCTGCGCCTGCGCCGGGGTCGCCGTACCGCCCCGTGACCCCGCATCACCCCGACCTCACCTACAGGACACGATCGTGGCAAGGCAGAAAGAACTTAAGCTTTATCGCAACATCGGCATCATCGCGCACATCGATGCCGGCAAGACCACCACCACCGAGCGCGTTCTGTACTACACCGGCCGCAAGCACCAGATCATCGAGGTGCACGACACCAAAGACGGCAAGGGCAGCACCACCACCGACTACCTCGAGCAGGAGCGCAAGCGCGGGATCACCATCCAGAGCGCCGCCGTTTCCACCGAGTGGAAGGGCTACCAGATCAACGTCATCGACACCCCCGGCCACGTCGACTTCACCATCGAAGTGAACCGCAGCCTCCGCGTCCTCGACGGCGCCGTGGTGGTATTCGACGGTGTTGCCGGCGTCGAGCCGCAGACCGAAACCAACTGGCGCCTCGCGAACCAGTACAACGTTCCCCGTATCTGCTACGTCAACAAAATGGACCGCATGGGGGCCAACTTCGGCCACTGCGTGAAGGGCATCCGCGAGCGCCTGGGCGCCAACGCGCTGCTCTGCCAGATCCCGATCGGCAGCCACGACGAGTTCGTGGGCATGGTCGACCTGGTTGCCGGCGTGGGTTACGTCTGGACGGCAGACGACAAGGACAGCCCCTGGGAAACCGTTCCCATGGACCAGCTCGCCGGCCGCTTCACGTTCGCCTCGTCCGCTGACAACCAGTGGCTGGCAGACCTGCCGAAGCTGCGCGAAGACATGCTCGAAACCGCGCTCGCCATGGACGACGACGCCTTCATGAACTACGTCGAGACCGGCGAGTTCGACCCGGCCAAACTGAAGGAGTGCATCCGCCTCGGCTCCGTGACCGGCAAGCTGGTTCCCGTGTTCTGCGGCTCCTCGTTCAAGAACAAGGGCGTGCAGCAGCTCCTCGACGCCGTCATCGACTACCTCCCGTACCCCGGCCAGAACGGCGGTATCTCGCTGGTCGACGAAGACGGCAACAACGTCGGCGAGCAGGAAGTCCGTGACGACGCCCCCGCCCGCGCGCTGGCGTTCAAGGTCATCAACGACCAGTTCGGCTCGCTCACCTTCATCCGCATCTACTCGGGCGTGATCAAGAAGGGCGACAGCCTCGCCAACGTCACCCGCGGCAAGAAAGAGCGCGTGGGCCGTATCGTGGAAGTGCAGGCCAACCAGACCAAGGACATCGAAGAAGCCCGCGCGGGTGATATCTGCGCGCTGGTCTCGATGCGCGAGACCGAGACCGGTGACTCGCTCTGCGATCCCGCGCACCCGGCACTGCTCGAGCGCATGCGCTTCCCCGACCCCGTCATCAGCGTGTCGGTAGAGCCCAAGACCCGCGGCGACCAGGACAAGATGTCCCAGGCCCTCTACAAGATGGCCAAGGCCGACCCCTCGCTCAAGCTCGAGGTCGACCACGAAACCGGCCAGACCGTGCTCCGCGGCATGGGCGAACTCCACCTCGAAGTCACCATCGACCGCATGCGCACCGAACTCGGCGTGGATGCCAACATGGGCAAGCCGAAGGTGAGCTTCCGCGAGGCCTTCGGCCAATCGGTCGAGCACATCTACACCCACAAGAAGCAGACCGGCGGCTCGGGTCAGTTCGCCGAGGTCAAGATCCGCTTCGAGCCGGGCGAGACGGGCTCCGGCGTACAGTGGGTCGACGAAGTCACCGGCGGCCGTATTCCCCGCGAATACATCCCCTCGGTCGAGCACGCGATCCGCACCGAGTGCAAATCCGGTCAGGTCGCGGGCTATGAGGTCGTGGACTTCAGGGCCGTGCTGCTCGACGGCAAGTTCCACGAAGTCGACTCCTCGGCACTGGCCTTCGAAATCGCCGGCCGTGCAGCCTTCCGCGAAGCCCACAAGCTGAGCCGTCCGAAGCTCCTCGAGCCGATGATGCGCATCGAAGTGGTGGTGGATCCCGACTACCTTGGTGACGTGATCGGCGACATCAACCGCCGTCGCGGTCAGGTGGTGGAGCAGGGCCAGAAGGGCACCTCGTCCTTCGTGCAGGGCTTCGTACCGCTCGCCGAGATGTTCGGCTACATCAGCTTCCTGCGTTCGGCCACCAGCGGCCGCGGCACCTTCACCATGGAGTTCGATCGTTACTCCGAAGTGCCGAACAGCATGGTCGAGAAGATGATGGAGAAAGAGGGCCGCTGAGCCTTCGGCATCTGCGGTCGGGAAAGGGGGGCTTGGCCCCCCTTTTTCATTTCAGGCGTCGCGGGCATGGCCCGCTCCTACGGGGAGCATCAGCCTGGCGTGGGAGCGCGCCATGCGCGCGACGGGGTGGTGGCGCGTGCGTCATCGCCGGTGTCGCGGGCATGGCCCCCTCCTACG
>CAIXOY010000665.1 GCA_903921135.1 uncultured Gammaproteobacteria bacterium | reverse complement strand
CGGCGCCGGAAGGGTCGACGACGCGCACATCGGGGCCGGCGAGCTGCTCGATCAGCGGACGCAGGAAGGGGTAATGCGTGCAGCCGAGCACGAGGGTGTCCGCCCCGGCATCGAGCAGCGGCTGCAGGTAGCGTTCGAGCAGCGCGCGTGTCTGCGGGCCGTCCAGATCGCCCACCTCCACGCGCTCCACCAACCCCGAGCAGGGTTGGCCGATCACGCGCACGAAGCCGCCGAAGCGCTCCAGCAACTCCGCGTAACGACGGCTCTGCAGCGTGCTGGACGTGGCGAGGATACCGACGATGCCGCTGCGCGTGGCCACCGCCGCGGGTTTCACTGCGGGCTCGATGCCCACCACGGGCAGGTGGTGACGTTCGCGGAGCGCAGGCACCGCTGCCGCCGTCGCGGTGTTGCAGGCCACCACCAGCGCGCGCGCGCCCTGCGACACCAGGAAGTCCGCCGCCGCCAGCGAACGGGCGAGCACGAAATCCTCGCTCTTGTCGCCATAGGGCAGGAAGCGCGCGTCGGAGAGGTACAGCACATCGAGCGAGGGCATCAGCGCACGCATCTCGCGCAGCACCGAAATGCCGCCCACGCCGGAATCGAATACCCCCACGGGCGCGGCCGGGTTCATGGTGCGCTGAAGCCTTCTGCAGGATCGCGCGCATGGTAGCCAGCACGTGACAGGAGCGGCAATGCCGGGGGCGGGCGCGGATTGTTGCGCCCCGGCGAGGGTGCTAGGGTCGAAACCCCGAGGCACTGCGCCGGAACCCGAAGATGTCGTTGTTGCAGATCCTGATGTCGCCGGCCGGTCTTTCCTTCGACCGCGCGCTGGTACGCTGGACGGGCCACTCTCTGCTGAACCGTATCTTCGCGCGGCAGGCAGGCTTCACGCCGCAGCCCGCGCTGCTGCTGGAAACGCGCGGGCGGCGCAGTGGCGCGCGGCGCCAGGCGGCGCTGCCGTACTTCCGCATCGACGGCAAACTCCTGATCGTGGGCAGCAAGGGCGGCATGCCCACCGATCCCGCGTGGGTCACGAACCTGCGCAGCGAGCCCGCGGTGCGCGTGTGGATCGCGCGCAAGCCGATGAACGCCCGGGCGCGGGTGGCCAGCGGCGAGGAGCGCGCCGCGCTCTGGGCGGAGTTGCTCGCACGCGTGCCCACCTACGCGCACTACCAGTCGCTCACCACGCGGGAAATTCCCGTGGTGGTGCTCGATCCCGCCTGAGGCCGCGCGATGCTGCATGCGGTCATGACCGTGGTCTTCATGCTGGTGCTGGCGGGCATCGGCGGCGGGAACTTCGGTGTTGGCGGGGCTTTTTTCGGGGCGCTACTGGGCCTGCTCGCAGGCAACCAGATGCGTTTGAGCGACCGGCTGCTCAGGCTCGAGTCGGCCGCGCGGATCGCGAGCGTTGCGGGCCCTGTCGCGACGAGCGCTGCCACGCTCGAAACGCCCGGCACGAATGAGACCGCGGCGGCAACGACCACCGCCGAAACCGCAGCGGACATCCCCACAGCAACTGCGAAGGAGCGCGCGCCGAAACCTCCGGGAGAACCCCGCGCCGCTCCGCAGCCCTCCGCGCTCGGCACGGCTTTCG
>CAIXOY010000664.1 GCA_903921135.1 uncultured Gammaproteobacteria bacterium | reverse complement strand
GATCCGGATCACCGATTCAGTATCCATCGACGAGGATGAGATCGTCTGGGCCTTCTCGCGCGCCTCGGGTCCGGGCGGGCAGAATGTCAACAAGGTTTCGACGGCTGCCGAACTGCGTTTCGATGTGGCGCGTGCTTTCCTGCCCGATGACCTGAAACAGCGGCTGCAGCCCATTGCGGGGAGATTGCTGACCAAGGACGGCGTATTGGTGATCACTGCGCAGGAAACACGCTCGCAGGAGCGTAACCGCGAGATCGCACTCCAGAAACTCGTTGCGCTCCTGCGCAAGGCCGCCCAACGCCCGAAACGCCGCATCGCAACCCGGCCGACCCGCGCCTCCAAGACACGGCGTCTCGAGTCGAAGGCCAAGCGGTCAACAACCAAGAAGCTGCGTGGTTCGAAACCGGATTCCGACTGAAGCTTCGTGTCGAGGCACGGGCATGACGGGGCACTGGCGCCGGGGCTGATCATGGCCATTGCGGCAAGGCCTTTCCTCAGGCTCTATATGTTCTGGAGTGACAGTGGAAGCGCCGGGACCATGATATCATGTTGAGCGTCATCACGCCGCGGAGTGCCGCGCTGCTGGTTTTTGCCGGGGCCCTTGCCACCCTTGCAGGTGCCTGGATCTTCGAGTTTCTGGGTTATGCTCCCTGCGAACTCTGCCTGTGGCAGCGCTGGGCCTATTACGCCGCCTTGCCGCTGGCGGTGCTGGCGGCCATCTCCGCTCCCAGCCATCCGGTGCTGGCGCGCTCATGGCTTGGCGTGCTTGCCATCCTGTGGCTCGGGAGCATGGCATTCGGAGTGTATCACGCTGGCGTCGAATGGAAATGGTGGCTCGGACCCAGCACCTGCGGCAACCAACCGGATTTCTCGGGCGGACTCCCCGATCTCGGTAAGCCCGTGATCCTCTGTGACACCGCCGCAATTCGCATCCTCGGCCTCTCGCTCGCCGGCTGGAATGCGCTGATCTCTCTGGGATTGGCTGTGGTTTCGATGGCGGGAATGAGATCTCAGGGATCGAGTTCGGTATCCCAGTAGAGATAATCCTGCCAGCTTTCGTGAAGGTAGTTGGGCGGGAAGAACCGGCCGTTGCGGTGCAGCTGAGCAACTGAGGGCCGAATGGGTTTCTGGGCCGGGAACATGTTGATCTGGTGCGGCAGATAGCCGCCCTTCGTCAGGTTGCAGGGTGAACAGGCTGCAACAACGTTCTCCCAGGTTGTCTGGCCACCCTTGGACCGCGGTACGACATGATCGAAGGTGAGCTCATCATGGATACCGCAATACTGGCAGGTGAAGCGGTCACGGAGGAACACGTTGAACCGCGTGAAGGCTGGTGTCCGCGACGGCTTCACATAGGTCTTGAGGGATACAACGCTGGGTAGCCGGAACTCGAAGCTCGGGCTTCGCACCACCTTGTCATACTCGGAAACGATATTCACGCGATCCAGGAAGACCGCCTTGATTGTGTCCTGCCAGCTCCAAAGTGACAAGGGATAGTAGCTCAACGGGCGGAAGTCCGCGTTGAGAACCAAAGCTGGGCAGGCTTCCGGCGCAACCGGGGCGAATTGCAAGACCACCTCTTTCGGCACGAATCCCTTGAGATTAATATATCTTGTGTGGCGATCCTGT
>CAIXOY010000663.1 GCA_903921135.1 uncultured Gammaproteobacteria bacterium | reverse complement strand
CGAACGCGAAGTGCTGGGCGCGATTCCCTATCGCATGAACGATGTGGTGCTGCACACCGACACCCGCCTCCTGCCGCAGCGCAAGCTCGCCTGGTCAAGCTGGAACTACCGTATCCGCGCCGACGCTGGCGAGCTTCCCGTGCTGAGCTACGACATGAACATCCTGCAGCGGATTTCCTCGCCCCACACCTTTGTGGTCACCCTGAACGACAGCGACGCCATCGACCCCGCACGGGTACTCGGACGTTACCGCTACAGCCATCCCGTATTCACCGTGGCAGGCATCGAAGCGCAGCAACGTTGGGCCGAACTGAACGGCCACAACCGCAGTTGGTACTGCGGGGCCTGGTGGGCAAACGGCTTTCACGAAGACGGCCTCGCGAGCGCGATCCGCGTAGCGCAAGGCCTGGGTGTCACATGGTGAGCGCCGAGGCCATCTACACCGGTGAGGTGCGGCACCGCCGTTTCACACCGGTGGGGCACGCGTTCCGATACCGGCTGTGCATGCTGTACCTCGATACCGAACGGATCGAATCGCGCTTCCGCGGATCATGGCTATGGTCCGCGAAACGCCCCGCGCCGGGCTGGTTCAGGCGAAGCGACTTCCTCGGCGATCCCGCGCGGAAGCTCGGCGACTGCGTGCGGGACCTCGTGGAAGCGGAAACCGGGAGCCGACCGGGCGGGCCGGTGATGCTGCTCGCAAACCTGCGCTACTTCGGCAAGCTGATGAACCCCATCGCCTGCTATTACAGCTTCGAGGAAGACGGCAAAACACTGGCGGCCGTGGTGGCCGAGGTCACCAACACACCCTGGGGCGAGCGCCACGCCTACGTGCTGCCGGCCACGCCGGGCGCCCCGCTACTGCGCGCGCGCTTCGACAAGCAGTTCCACGTCTCGCCGTTCAACCCGATGAGCATGCATTACGACTGGTCGAGCCATGCACCGGGCGAGAGGCTCGGCATACACCTCGAGAACCGGATGAACGGCGCGAAGGTATTTGACGCCACGCTCAGCCTGAAGCGCGAGCCCATCAGCAGCGCCGCGCTGACGCGCCTGCTGCTGTGGAGGTTCCCGCTGATGACGCTGAAGGTGGCCGCTGCCATTTATTGGGAGGCACTTCGGCTGTTCATCAAACGCGCTCCCTTCTACGGTCATCCCGGCACGCCGCTCACAGATAAAAAGGAAACCGCCCCATGAACTCCGCCACCCGCGAATTGCCGCCGCAACTGCGCCTCGCCACACCCGGCTGGGCCGCCAGAGTCACCAGGGACCGCATTCTGTCGCGCATCGCTGGCCTGCCCTGCGGCCAGATCAGCATCGAGGACGCCGACGGCAAACACACCGTCGGCAACGGCGGTGATCGCGCAGACCTTCAGGCGCACATCCGGGTCCATCACGAGGGCTTCTACCAGGCGCTCGCCTCGAGCGGCAGCGTGGGTGCGGCAGAGGCCTGGGTCCGCGGACACTGGAGCAGCCCCGACCTGCTGCAGGTGGTGCGGCTCATGGCGGCAAATGTCGACGTGCTCAACCGCATGGACGACGCATCCTCGTTCCTCGACCGCATCGGGCTGCGCGTGCTGCACGCGCTCAAGCGCAACAGCAAGGACGGTTCACGGCGCAACATCGAGGCCCATTACGACCTCGGCAACGCGATGTTCGAGCAGTTCCTCGACCCCACGATGATGTATTCCTCCGCGATCTTCCCGCACGCGAACAGCACGCTCGAGGAAGCCTCGGTCGCCAAGCTCGAGCGCGTCTGCCAGACACTGCGGCTGCGCCCCTCGGACCATCTGGTCGAGATCGGCACGGGCTGGGGCGGGATGGCGCTGCACGCCGCGCGCAACTACGGCTGCCGCGTGACCACAACGACTATCTCGCGCGAGCAGCACGATTTCGCCGTGAAGCGCATCGCCGAAGCCGGGCTCTCGGATCGCGTGACGGTACTGCTGCGCGACTACCGGGAACTCGAGGGGCGCTTCGACAAACTCGTGTCCATCGAGATGATCGAGGCCGTCGGCCACCGCTACCTGCCGGTGTATTTCGAGACCTGCGGCAAGCTGCTCAAACCGGACGGACTGATGCTGCTGCAGTCCATCCTGATCCCCGACCAGCGCTACCACCGTGCGCTGGACAGTGTCGACTTCATACAGCGCTACATCTTTCCGGGTGGATTCCTGCCCTGCCCGGGCGAGATCCTCAAACAGGTCAGTGCGAAGACCGACATGCAACTGGTCGGGGTTTTCGACATCACGCTGGACTACGCGCGCACACTCGAGGCCTGGCGCAAGCGCTTTGGCGCACGCACGGAGTCCATCCGTACGCTGGGGTACAGCGAGGATTTCCTGCGGCTCTGGGACTATTACTTCGCGTACTGCGAGGGCGGCTTCCGTGAACGTGCCATCAGCACCGCACAGTTCCTGATGGCCAAACCGGGATGGCGACCGGACGCCACATGAGCACGCTCGTCTGGTTCCGCTCCGATCTGCGCTGCGACGATCATGCCGCCCTCCATGCCGCGCACACGGCGGGAGGGGCAGTTACGGGGCTTTTCCTGATTGCGGACGCCACGTGGCAGCGCCACCACTGGGGAGCACGCAAACAACGCTTCGTGTGGGAGCATGCGATCGCCCTGCGGGAGCGCCTCGCCGCTCTGGGAATACCGCTCCACGTCATTCATGCCCCGCGCTTTGCAGACGCTGCAACCGCTGTGCTGCAACTCGCCCGGGACATTTCTGCAGAGCGCGTGTTGGCAACGGCCGAATATGG
>CAIXOY010000662.1 GCA_903921135.1 uncultured Gammaproteobacteria bacterium | reverse complement strand
TCACCGCATCCTGAGGCGGCCTGCCGGCACCCTTTCAGGCGCTGCTGCGCACCCGCGCCACGGCGGCCTGCCAGCCGGCGTAAAGGCCCTCGCGCTCGCTCTCTGCCATGGCAGGCTCGAAGCGTCGATCCTCACCGCCCAGCGCCGGCAAATACCCCAGCGAGGGCAACACACCTGCGCGGTACCCCGCCAGTACAGCCGCGCCCAGCGCCGTGCTTTCCGTGAGCCGGGGCCGGCTGACCGGAATGCCCAGCACATCGGCCATGAACTGCAGCAGCCAGTCGTTCACGGCCATGCCGCCGTCCACCCGCAGCGCCGCCAGAGGTGTGCCGTCACGGGCCATGGCATCCACCAGATCGCGGGTCTGGTAGGCCACCGACTGCAGCGTGGCGGTGACGATGGCATCGACGCCGCTGTCGCGGGTGAGACCGATCAAGGCGCCTCGCGCATCAGGGTCCCAGTGCGGGGCGCCGAGCCCGGTGAAGGCGGGCACCAGATACACGCCGCCAGAGCCGCCGGCGCGCGCGGCGATGGGCCCGGTCTGGGCGGCGTCCGTGATGATCCCGAGCCCGTCACGCAACCACTTCACGGCCGCGCCCGCCACGAAAATGCTGCCCTCCATCGCGTAATGCGCCACGCCGTCGACGCGATAAGCCACGGTGGTGAGCAGCCGATTGCGGGACCA
Source organism: uncultured Gammaproteobacteria bacterium (assembly GCA_903921135.1). Taxonomy (GTDB): domain Bacteria; phylum Pseudomonadota; class Gammaproteobacteria; order Pseudomonadales; family UBA5518; genus UBA5518. The sequence goes on along the minus strand of CAIXOY010000662.1, from coordinate 3,307 downwards.
CACGGGCTGCGTCCCGGTGTTGAGCACGAGGAAACACCCCGTGCCGTAGGTGCTCTTCGCCTGACCGGCGGCGAGGCAGCCCTGCCCGATCAGCGCAGCCTGCTGGTCCCCGGCGATGCCGAGGATGGGTACGCCCGCCGCGGGGAGACCCTCCCGCACGACGCCGAATTCCGCAGCCGAATCCAGCACCCGCGGCAGCATCGCGGAAGGCACGCCGAAGAGCTTCAGCAGATCGGGGTTCCAGTCCTGCGTGCGCAGATCGAAGAGCGCCGTGCGCGAGGCATTGGTGGCATCCGTGGCGTGCACCGCCCCGCCGGTGAGGCGCCACAGCAGGAAGGTGTCGACCGTGCCGAAGGCAAGCTCACCGCGCTCGGCGCGGGCCCGCGCGCCATCGACGTTGTCGAGGATCCAGGCGATCTTGGTAGCCGAGAAATACGGATCGAGCAGCAGGCCCGTGCTCTGGCAGAGCGCGGGCTCGGCGCCCTGCTCACGAAGACGGGCACAGTGCGGCGCGGTGCGACGGTCCTGCCAGACGATCGCCCGGTGCAGCGGCTCTCCGGTATGCCGATCCCACACCAGCGTGGTCTCGCGCTGGTTGGTGATGCCTATAGCGGCAATCTCGCGGGAGCGCCCTTCGAGCCGCGCCACCACCTCGCCGAGCGTGGCGAGCGTGCTCTGCCAGAGGTCCTCGGGGTCATGCTCCACCCAGCCATCGGCCGGAAAATGCTGCGCGAACTCCCGCTGCGCCAGCGCCAGCACCCGCCCTTCCGGATCGAAGGCGAGGCAGCGCGTACTGGTGGTGCCCTGGTCGATGGCTATCAGGATCGACATCTTCTTGCGCCTCCTCTCCGGCTGTCTTGCGCGGCCCCGCCGGGCCACAGTATCTTGTTGCAGCCGCACACGGAACACACAACATCTGGTGCGACCCTCAGTGCCTGATGCGCCAGCAGGATGCGGGCGCCTACCGACGGAGACGCCCGATGAGCGGCCGGAAAAATCGCCCGATGGACCCGGAATCGATTCTCTCCACCCTCGAGCACATCAGCCAGGCCATCGATGCGATGACCGCTGTCGTGGGCGAACTGCGCGATTACCTCGACGAACACTTCGATGTCTACCAGGGCTCGAGCGTAGCGCTGGAGCCCGAAGAACTGGAACTGGCGGAACTCGAGTCCGCGGCACGTACCGTTCACTGAACCCATCTGCCGCGAGTCCGCATTGCCGCACCCCGGTCCGCGGCCTATAGTTTGCGGGCTTCACCGGCCAGTACCCGACATCGAGGAACGATGAGCTCCAGAGCCTTTCTTGCGCCCGCACTCCTCGGCGTCCTGCTGACCCTGGCCGGCTGCCAAACGACGCCGCCCGCAGCGCCTGCACCGGAGCAGCCTCCTGTGCAAGCGCCCGCCGAACCGCAGACACCACCTGCGCCCGCGCCCGAACCCGCGCCACCGCCGCCTGCGCCGCCCGTAGCGACACCGCCCGCAACACCGCCGGCACCGGTCGCCTGTACGCCTGCCCCCGCAAAACCCGCGCCCGCAGAACGACCACGCCCCCTCACGCCCATGCCCGTGCTGGGCGAGATCGAGCGCGTGCTGGTCGATCCGCCTGCCCTGGTGCTCGAAGCCCGGCTCGACACGGGCGCCACCGGCTCAACCATCGATGCACGCAATGCCCGGGAATTCGAGCGCGACGGCAAGACCTGGGTGAAGTTCACGCTCGTCGATCCCGCCAAGGGCACGCCCACCGAGATTTCCCGCCCGGTCGTGCGCTCGTCCGCCGTCAAGGGCAGCAGCACCAAACGCTACGTCGTGACACTGCACGTTCGCTTGGGCGAGATAGCCCAGTTCACCGAATTCGCACTCGCCGACCGCAGCGGACAGGGGCACCCCGTCATCCTCGGGCGCAATTTCCTGCGCGACCAGGCGGTGGTGGACGTGAGCCGCCGCTTCACGCTGCCTGCGCCCGCACGCCCCTGACCCTGAACCTCCCGAGCAGACCGGCCCGCCATGGAAGAAAAGATCAAGGTGTACGTGGTTGCCGCCCTGCTGGCGGCAATCGGTATCAGCATCGCGCTCTACAAGCACTTCGCGCTCGGCTTCCCGCTGCTGCCGAACGAGAAAACCGCGGTCTGGACCATCGAGTCGAAGGTGGAGTTCGAGGCAAGCGGAGCGCCCGTGCTGGTGTCCCTCGCCCTGCCCTACGAGCAGGACGGCGTCGCGATCCTGAACGAGAACTTCACCACGCCGGGCTACGGTTTTTCGCAGATCGAGCAGGACGGTGGCAGCCGTCGCGCGCAGTGGACACGCCGCGAGGCCGACGGCAAGCAGACGCTCTATTACCGCATCCAGGTGTACCCGGCGACGCTGGACCAGAAAGCCGACGCACGCGCACCGGCCCCGCCCATACCCCCGGAATACGATAGCGCGCAGGCCGCCTCGGCCTCGGCGCTGCTCGACGAGATCCACGCGGTCTCGGCCAACACCGAAACCTTCGTCACGCAGTTGCTGCGTGCGCTGGTGAGCGAACCACTCTCCCAGAACGCGGCCTTTCTGCTGGGCGAGAACCACAGCCACTCCCACGTGGCGAACACCGCACTGCAGCTGCTCTCGCTTGCCGGCATTCCCAACCGCATCGTGCGCGGCCTGGTGCTTGAGGACGGCCGCCGCCGCCAGAACCTGATCGATCTGGTCGAGGTCTGGGACGACGGGCGCTGGAAGATCTTCGATCCGCGCAACGCAAGCCCGGGGCTGCCCGCGCAGTTCATGGTGTGGCGCCGGGGTGATGTCTCCCTGCTCGATGTCGAAGGCGGTTTCGATTCCAAAGCCACCTTCTCGATCGTGAAGACCTACCGCCCCACGCGCGACATCGCGCTCGCCACGGCCGTGGACAACCGCGCGACGCTGGTGGACTTCTCGATTTACGCACTGCCCGCCGAAGAGCAGGCCGCCTTCAAGACCATCCTGCTGGTGCCCATCGGCACGCTGGTGGTGGCGATCTTCCGCATCCTGATCGGGCTGCGCACCTCGGGCACCTTCATGCCCATCCTGATCGCACTCGCCTTCATACAGACCACCCTGCTGTGGGGCCTGCTGCTCTTCCTGATCGTGGTGGGCGCGGGACTGTATATCCGCTTCCACCTCGCAAGGCTCAACCTGCTGATGCTGGGGCGGATATCGGCGGTGGTGACGGTGGTGATCGGGCTGATGTCCGGCATCAGCATCCTGAGCTTCAAGCTCGGGCTCTACCAGATCCTCACCGTGACCTTCTTCCCGATGATCATCCTGTCCTGGACCATCGAGCGCATGTC
>CAIXOY010000661.1 GCA_903921135.1 uncultured Gammaproteobacteria bacterium | reverse complement strand
CGCGAGATGCCGCGCGACGGCAAGGCCGAGCGCGTGGCCCCCCTCTGCGGAGTCCATCGCGACGATACCCTCGAGCGCCTCGAGATACTGCGCGGCGTAGCGTGCGTCCTGATAGTCGACCAGCTGGCGAACACCCTCCCACGCCGTGGCGTGAAGCGCCGACGGCAGCTGGCGGCGGATGCGTTCCGCAAGCTCCGGGCCCTGCGGTAACGGCGTTTGCGGAGCCGCTTCGTCGGGTTGGGCTGACGGAGTCGCGGGCGTCGCGGCGCGCTCCCACGCGGCCGCAAAGGCGCGCAGGCTAGCGGCCACGCCCACGCCGCCTTCGCGTATCACGGATTCGTAAGCGTCACGGCTGAAGGGCAACACACCAGAGCCACCCAGCGCACCGAAGAGAGACGCGCTGATCACAGAGCCTGTGGCCTCTGCTACGGCCTGCATATCGAAGAGCACCAGTTGCCTCGCGGCCTGCTGTGCAGCTTCGATCACGGCAGCAGAGTCGGCAATGCCATTGCCTTGCGCGGTCTTTTCCGAGACCGCGTACGCGCGATGGTTGGAGGCGATCAGCACCGTGCGATCCGGCGTGACGAAGCCACGCTGCACCGCGCGCCCGGCTTCCATCAGTTCGGCTGCGATCACCACGTCCACGTCACCGGGCACCGCGAAGAGCGAGAGCACCGGATCACGACCGGCTGCAAACGCTGCCGCAGCAGGGAAAAGTTCGAGGTAGTAGACGGTCGCGCCCGTGCGCTGCGCCACACCCGGCACCGAGGTGGATTGCGCGAGGTAACCGTTCGCCTCGCCGAGCGCACGGATCCAGTCGGCGAGTACGCCGCCACCCTGCCCGCCCAGCGCGGTAACGGCAATCGTGATGGGGCGCACCGCAGTCATGCGCCGAGCACCGCAAGACGACGCTCACGGCGCCGTTCGGACCAGCGCTGCAGCGTGCCAATAACCGTATGACGCACGTCGTGCACAAGGCGCTCGCCCCAGCCCGGATTGCTCACCACATCGGCGCGTGCGAAGGACGGGCACAGCACCGCCGCGTGCGCGTTCGCGCCGCACAGGCCGCAGCCCACGCAGGAGTTGTCGACGTAGGCGACCGGATCTTCACGCAGCGGGTTCGGGTTTTCACGCAGCGTGAGCGAAGGACAACCCGAGAGGCGCATGCAGGCGTGATCGCCGGTGCAGGTATCGGCATCCACATAGAAGCGGCTGCGACTCACGCGCTCACCGGCCTTGAGCGCATCGGAGCGCTCGCGCTTCACGCGACGCTGCTTGTTCAGCATGCACTCGTTGCGCGCCACGATGACCTTGGGCCCGGCCACGCCGGACTCGGCTGCCTCCTTGAGCGTTGCCTTCACCGCGGCCACATCGTAGGTGTCGACAGTGCGGATCCAGTTGACGCCCACGCCGTCGACCGCGCGCTCGATGGAGTTGTTGCCCTTGCGGTTGCCAGGCGCGGCGCGCGAGGACGGAATGTCCTGCCCGCCCGTGGCGGCGGAGTAGTTGTTGTCGACGATCAGGAAGATGTTGTCGTTCTGGTTGAAGACCGCACCACCGATGCCGCTGGTGAGGCCGTTGTGCCAGAAACCGCCGTCGCCGATCACGTTCACCACGGGCGCCCCGCCCTTCGCATTGAAGGCCGAGCCCCCTGCCCCGCCAAGCCCGTAGCCCATCGTGGTATTGCCGATACCGAAAGGCGGAAGGATCGAAAACAGGTGACAGCCGATATCGCAGCTGACGTGCATCGGGCCCGTCTCCTGCTGCAGCAGTTTCATCGCGCTGAAGATCGGGCGCTCCGGGCAGCCAGTGCAGAAACCCGCGGGACGCGGCGGCACCACAGTGGAGAGATCACGCACCGGGATGCGCGCAGCCGCTGGATCGAAGGCCTGAACCGCCGTCTGCGCGGGGGGCGCGAGCAGGGCAGGCGCAGCGGCCTCGAGGAACTTGCGCAGCCCGCCCAGAATCGCACCCGTGGTGTATTCACCCCAGGTGGGCAGGCAGTCCTTGCCGAAGAGCCGCACATCGGAACCGGCCTGACGCAGCGTCTTGTGGAAGGACTGCTCAATGAAGTCGGGCTGCCCCTCTTCCACCACCAGCACGGCACGCTTGCCCTCGCAAAAGCAGAGGAACTCGTCGTCCAGCAGCGGGTAGGTGACGTTCAGGCAGTAGAGCGGGATGCGCGTCTCGCCGAAATCATCCGAGAGCCCAAGGATGCGCAGCGCACGGATCAGGCTGTTGTAGAGCCCGCCCTGCACCACGATGCCGATGTCGCCGCCCGCGCCGAAGAACTCGTTCAGGCGATGTTCCTTGATGAACCGCAGAGCGGCGGGCCAGCGCTGCTCGATCTTTTCCTTCTCGTGGAGGAAGTTCGCGGGCGGCACCACGATGCGGCTGGTGTCGCGCACCGGGTTGGCGGCGGCCTCGCGCACGGTCATCACCGGAGGGCGGTTGTCCTTGGCGGTGAAACGCCCGTAGACGTGGCAGGCACGGATGCGCAGCTCGAGCATCACGGGGGTGTTGCTGGCCTCTGAGAGCTCGAAGCCCTTCTCGACCATCTCGGTCACCAGCGGCAAATGGGGCCGCGGGTCGAGGAGCCAGATCTGGCTCTTCATGGCGAAAGCGTGCGAGCGCTCCTGCATGATGCTGGAGCCTTCGCCGTAGTCTTCGCCGATCACGATGAGGGCACCGCCCGTGACCCCGCCCGAGGCGAGGTTGGCAAGCGCATCGGAGGCCACGTTGGTGCCGACGGTGGATTTCCACGTGACGGCACCGCGCAGCGGGTAATTCACCGAGGCCGCGAGCATGGCGGCAGCTGCGGCTTCGGAGGCGTTGGTCTCGAAGTGGACGCCGAGTTCGCCGAGGATTTCCTGGGCGTCGTTCAGCACGTCCATGAGATGCGAGATGGGCGCTCCCTGATAACCGCCCACGTAGGCCACGCCCGACTGCAGCAGCGCCTTGGTAACGGCGAGGATGCCCTCCATGTGGAGCTCCGTGCCGGCGCCCGCGCGCAGCAGCTCGACCTCCTCGCTGAACGACCTCTCAGCCATGGGTTTTCCCCGGGGTACCGCAGTGATGCCGGCAATCTAGCCAATCCGCCCGCGCCGGACCAGCGCGCGAGCATCGATACGCGATTGTCGCGCATTTGTTTCAAACCTAAAATAGTTTCCTTTCATGTATTCAGGCAGGCACGCACCGTGTGGAAACCCTCCGAGAGAATCCGCCACGCAGCCAGCCCCGGCGTCTGGCCCACAGCGGAAGAAGCCGCCCGCTCACGGCTCTTCAGCCCGCTCGATCTGGGCAGCCGCCGCCTCGCGCAGCGCAGCTGGATTCCGGCGATGGTCCCCTGGCGCGCCACCGAGGAGGGCGAGGTCACGGACGATGTGGTCGAGTGGTACGCGCGCTTCGCCCAGGGGCGCCCGGGCGCGATCGTGATCGAGGCCACCGGCATCCGTGATGTCCCCAGCGGGCCGTTGCTGCGCATCGGCCACGACCGCTTCGTGCCTGGCTTGCGCCGCGTGGTCGAGGCCGTGCGCGAGGCCAGCGGGGGCGAGACGCTACTCCTGATCCAGCTGATCGATTTCCTGCGCATCAGACGGCGTCCGGAGCGCGACGTGTTCTTCACCCGGCACCTGCGTGTGGACGATGTGATGCGCGAAAAGCTCGGCGGCACGCAGGAGGATGAGGGAGCACTGCGGGTGCGACTCGCGGCGATGAGCGATGCAGAACTTGCAGACGTGCTTCCGGCGCGCGAACTCGAAAGCCTGCGGATGGGCCAGCGCGAGCGCGTGGGCGACATGGAGCACGCGCACATCCGTGAACTGCCGGCCGTGCTGCCGGGGCTGTTTGCTTCTGCTGCAGCGCGAGCGCGGGAGGCGGGCTTCGACGGAGTGGAACTCCACTACGCCCACGCTTACACCATGGCCTCTTTCCTCTCGCGCCTGAACGACCGCGACGATGGCTACGGCGGCTCACCCGAAGCGCGCGTGAGGTTGCCACTTGATGTCTACCAGGCCGTTCGCACTGCCGTGGGAAAGGACACGCTGGTGGGCTGCCGCTTTCTTGCAGAGGAATGCATCGACGGTGGCAGCACGGTTGACGACGCGGTGTTTTACGGTCGCGCGTTTGCGAAGGCGGGCATGGACTTTATCTCGCTATCCCGCGGGGGAAAGTTCGAAGACGCCGCGCAGCCCAAACCTGGCTGGGCCGCCTACCCCTACACCGG
>CAIXOY010000660.1 GCA_903921135.1 uncultured Gammaproteobacteria bacterium | reverse complement strand
GACCGTCGCGGTTGTGCTCGCCGTTCGCAGCGTTGTGGCGCTGCTCGTAGCTCACCAGATCGCGCAGCGTGAAGCCGTCGTGGCTGCTCACGAAGTTGATGGTGGAGCGCGGCCCTCGCCCGCGCGATTCGAAGATCTCGCTGGAGCCGTGCAGCGCCCGGGCAAGCTCCGGCAGCACACCTGCATCGCCCCGCCAGAAACGGCGCACGGTGTCGCGGTAACGGTCGTTCCACTCGCTCCAGCCGCTCGGAAACTCACCCAGTCGGTAACCGCCGGGGCCGATATCCCAGGGTTCCGCGATCAGCCGCGCGCCCGCGAGTTGCGGGTCCTGACGCAGCGCCGCAAAAAACGCCGCATGCGGATCGAAGCCGTGCGCAGTGCGGCCGAGCACCGTGGCAAGGTCGAAGCGGAAACCGTCCACGCCCATCTCGATGTGCCAGTAGCGCAGGCTGTCCATCACCAGTTGCAGCACGCGCGGGTGCGATACCGCGAGCGTGTTGCCGCAGCCCGTATCGTTCAGGTAGCGGGAAGGATCGGAGGGATCGAGCCGGTAATAGGCGCGGTTGTCGATGCCGCGGAAACTGAGGAAAGGCCCATCGCTCTCGCCCTCTGCGGTGTGGTTGTAGACCACGTCCAGCAGAACCTCGATGCCCGCGTCGTGCAGGCGATCGACCATCACGCGGAACTCCTCCGCGCTGCCGTATCGCGTGTGTGGCGCGAAAAACCCGATGCTGTTGTAGCCCCAGTAATTGCGCAGCCCCCGCGCCGTGAGCGCGGGTTCATCCGCAAAACAGTGCACCGGCAACAACTCCACGCTGCCGATGCCAAGCGCCTTCAACCAGGCGATGGCCTGCACGTTGGAGAGCCCTGCGAAACGCCCGCGGTCGCTCTCCGGAATGCCATCCATGCGCATGGTGAAACCGCGCAGGTGCATCTCGTAGATGAGCGTGCCTGCGCGGCTGTCGCGCACTCGGCGCGGTGCGGCGCCGGCCGCCGCCGTGACGATGCCCTTGGGCATGCATGCCGCGTTGTCGCGCGTATCCGGCAGCGCGCACGCAACTGATGGGCCCGGGGCATAGGCGATGTCGAGCGGGCCGGGCGTGCAGGGTTGATTGAAGGCACGGGCGTAGGGGTCGAGCAGCAGTTTGTGCGGGTTGAAGAAGCGCCCCGCCGACGGCTCCCAAGGCCCGTGCACGCGATAACCGTAATGAGTGCCGGGCCCCACACAGGGGACGAAGCCCGACCACAGATCCGCGCTGCTGTGCGGCAGCGCGAGGCGTGCTTCCTCGACGGCGCCGGAGGCATCGAAGAGGCAGAGTTCGACGCGGGTCGCCTCTGAACTGAAGAGCGTGAACTGCGTGCCGCCCTCGCGGCATTCGACGCCAGGGCGAAGCCCCTCACCGCGGAGCAGCTGCCAGCGCAACTCAGCGCTCCCCACCGATCAGCACGAGTGTCGAGAGCGGCGGCAGGTGCAGCAGCACCGAATGCGCGCGCCCGTGGCTCGCCACCGCCTGCGCCTTCACGCCACCCACATTGCCCGCATTGCTGCCGCCGTAGAGCGCGCTGTCGGTGTTCAGTCGCTCGCGGTAGAACCCGGACGCAGGCACGCCCAGGCGGTAAGCCTCACGCGGCACCGGCGTGAAGTTGCACACCACCAGACAATGCCCTCCCCCGCCGTGGCGCAGGAATGCATACACCGAGTGCGCGGCATCATCGGCCTCGACCCACTCGAATCCGCCGGCCTCGCAGTCCTGCGCGTGCAATGCGGGGAATTCGCGGTAGAGCGTGTTCAGATCGCGCACCAGCCGTTGCATCCCCGCGTGCAAGGACGTGTCGAGCAGATGCCAGTCGAGCGCGCGCTCGTGCGACCACTCACGCTCCTGCGCAAACTCGCCGCCCATGAAGAGGAGCTTCTTGCCCGGATGGGCCCACATGAAACCCAGGTAGGCGCGCAGGTTCGCGTGGCGCTGCCATTCGTCTCCAGGCATCTTGCCAATCAGCGAGCCCTTGCCGTGCACCATCTCGTCGTGGCTGAGCGGCAGGATGAAGTTCTCGCTGAAGGCATACACCACGCCGAAGCGCATCGCATCGTGGTGGAAACGGCGGTGCACGGGGTCCTGCGCCATATAGCGCAGCGTGTCGTTCATCCAGCCCATGTTCCACTTGTAACCGAAACCGAGCCCGCCAGCAGAGGTGGGCATCGACACACCGGGCCACGCGGTGGATTCCTCCGCGACGCTCAGACAATCCGGGAAGTTGCGGTAGATCCGCTCGTTCAGCCGCTGCAGGAACGCGATGGCCTCGAGGTTCTGGTTGCCGCCCTGCGCGTTGGGGATCCAGTCACCGGGGCTGCGGCTGTAATCGAGGTAGAGCATCGAGGCGACCGCGTCGACCCGCAGGCCGTCGAGGTGGAATTCCCCGAGCCAGAAGAGCGCGTTGCTCAGCAGGTAGGAGATGACCTCCTTGCGGCCGTAGTTGAAGATCAGCGTGTTCCAGTCACGGTGAAAACCTTTGCGCGGGTCCTCGTGCTCGTAGAGACAACTGCCGTCGAAGCGCGCGAGTCCGTGCGCGTCAGAGGGGAAATGCGCCGGCACCCAGTCGAGCAGCACGCCGATGCCCGCCTGATGGCAGCAGTCGATGAAAAAGCGGAAATCGTCCGGGCCGCCGAAGCGGCTCGTAGCTGCGTACATCCCCACCGGCTGGTAGCCCCAGGAGCCGTCGAAGGGATGCTCGGTGATGGGCATCAACTCGATGTGCGTGAAGCCCATCTCGCAGACGTAGGGCACGAGCTCGGCAGCGAGTTCGCGGTAGGAGAGCATCCGGCCATCCGCATGGCGCCGCCACGATCCCGCGTGCACTTCGTAGATGCTGATGGGCGCGTCCCGGCGATGGCGCGCAGCGCGCGTGCGCATCCACTCGGCGTCACCCCAGGTGTGGCTGCCGGACTCGCTCACGATCGAGGCATCGGCACCGGGGCTTTGCAGAAAGCGGGCATAAGGATCGGTTTTGAGTGGCAGCGTTTCGCCATTGCGCGCGCGGATCGCGAACTTGTAGTGCTCGCCCGAGCGGACGCCCGGCACGAAGATCTCCCAGAGCCCGGACTGCCCGTGCGCTCGCATGGGGTGTGCGGCCGGATCCCAGCCGTTGAAATCTCCAACAACCGCCACGCGCGAGGCCTCGGGCGCCCAGACCACGAAGAGCACGCCGGGCACGCCGTCGATCTCGCGCAGGTGTGCGCCCAGGAACTGCCACGCACGCTCGTGGGTGCCCTCGGCAAAGAGGTAGACGTCCTGCGGATCAAGCGCGCTCGTGGCGGTCTGCTCGGGGCGCGCGGATGTCACGGCAGATGCCCGCTCATGCGGCGTTGGCGTTGCGGGCCATCCACTCGATGAAGGTGCGCACGCGCTGGTCTTTCAGCATGTCGTTGCGGCAGATCAGGCCCCAGCCACCGGGGCAATTCACCGCATGCGCCACGGGCCGCGTGAGGCGGCCATCGCGGAGTTCATCGGCCATGAAGGGGCCATTGGCGAGCGCCACGCCACCGCCGGCCAGCGCGAGCTCCAGCGCCACCGCGAGTGTGTCGACCATGATCACGCTGCTCTCCTGCTCGAAGGCCACATCGGCCGAGGCGAACCACGCCTCCCAGCTGTGCGGATCGGCGTAGGTAGCAAGAAGCGGTAGTCCGAGGAGATCAGAAGGCGACGGGTTGCTGCCGAGGCGCGCGGCGAGTGCCGGGCTGCACAAGGGTTCCAGGCGGTAATCGAACAGCGGCACCCAATGGAAGCGGTTCGGGTCGGGGGCCACTTCGCAGTAGACCAGGCCTACGTCGGAGTGCATGTCGTCGTAGTCCCACTCGATCGCGCAGGTGCTGAGCACCAGCTTGATGTCCGGGTGATCGCGCAGGAACTGCGGCACGCGCCGCGCAAGCCAGCGGATCGAGGCCGTGACGTAGGTCTGCACGCGCAGCGTCTTGTCGGCCGAGACACGCTTCACCGTCTCGACGCCATCGACCAGCGATTCCAGCGCGGAACGCACGAAGGGATAGAACATCCGCCCCTCTTCGGTGGAAGCGATATTGCGCCCCACGCGCGAGAACAACGCGACGCCCAGCGATTGCTCGAGGGACTCGATCTGGTGGCTGATGGCGGAGTGGGTGAGGTTCAGTTCCTCGGCGGCGCCGCGGATGCTCTGCCGGCGCGCCGCGGCTTCAAAGCCCTTCAGGGAACTGAGCGGCGGAAGCTGGCGGGTATTGATCTTCCTGCGCATGCGGAACGTCTCGTGGTGTCGCGGCGGCCCGGCGGATTCTACGCCCTGCCATTGCCCGCGCAATTGCGCCGCCAAGGCAGTTTTGCCGCTGATATACTCGCGCCCCTGCAGCACCCCCACGCGCGGTGCCGCGTGTACCTCCCCTTCTTTTTCCGGAACAACAGGCAATCATGCGCAATCACGTCCAGGCAGTAGTGATCGGTGGCGGTGTGGTGGGAGTGAGCGTGCTCTACCACCTGACGAAAGCAGGCTGGAAAGACGTGATGCTGATCGAACGCGCCGAACTGACCGCAGGCTCGACCTGGCACGCGGCCGGCGGCATGCACACCGTCAACGGCGACCCGAACGTCGCCAAGCTCCAGCAGTACACCATCAACCTCTACCGCGAGATCGAGCAGATCTCGGGGCAGTCCTGCGGCGTGCACATCACGGGCGGCATCATGCTCGCCGGCACCCGCGAGCGCCTCGACTGGCTGAAGATGGCGAAGGCACGCGGCCGCTACCTCGGCATGGAACTGGAACTCATCTCCGTCGACGAGGCCGAGCAGCTTTTTCCGCTGATGGACAAGAAGCATTTCGCCGGTGCCATGTACGACCCGATCGAGGGCCATGTGGACCCGAACGGCGTCACCTACGCCTATGCCAAGTCCGCGCAGATCGGCGGCGCCGAGATCGTGCGACAGTGCCGCGTCACGGAACTGCGCCAGCGCACCGACGGCACATGGGATGTGATCACCGAACAAGGCACCGTACACGCCGAACACGTGGTGAATGCCGGCGGCCTGTGGGCGCGCGAAGTCGGCCGCATGGTCGGCATCGAGCTGCCGATCCTTGCCATGGAACACCAGTACCTCATCACCGACGACATGCCCTTCCTCGCGGGCAAGAAAGAGCAGCTCCACTGCATCGATTTCGAAGGAGAGATCTACCTGCGCCAGGAGCGCGGCGGCATGCTGATCGGCACCTACGAGAAAGCCGGCGTGCCGTGGTCTCCCAAGGAAACGCCGTGGGACTTCGGCCAGAACCTGCTGCCGAATGACCTTGACCGCATCGCGCCCAGCCTCGAGGTGGGTTTCCAGCACTTCCCGCAGCTCGGCGAGGCG